>NZ_JBRREA010000036.1:0-41723 GCF_056759975.1 Stenotrophomonas sp. STEN031 | reverse complement strand
AATTATAAATAAATTGGTGCCCCTGTCTTTCTGGCGGCGGCGGGTTTTCTCTCTCGTAAACACCCGGGGGTAATACCCCCGGGGGCCCTTGGGGTGTTTTTCACAACCGCGGCCGCGCACCCCGGTTTTTCTCAACCATTCAGCCCAGCCCCCACTCAGGAATGCTATGGTTCAGCCCTGCTTCCAACCTGAATCCCGTGCCGCGCATCCTGCTGCCCCTGCTGCTGTGCCTGACCCTGATCGCTGGTGCGGTCGGTTCGGTGTGGTCTGCGACGGCGATGGCCATGCCGATGCAGGCGATGACGATGGCAATGGAAGCCGGTGACAGCGCGCACGACTGCTGCCACGAGCAGGAAGCAAACCTGCAGTGTGATGCCGGCGACGCCGACAAGGCACCCTCGCCCTGTGCCAGCGGTGACAGCTGCGACTGCAAACAGCATTGCAACATGCTGCCCAGCGTCTCAATGACGCGGCTTGCTCCTATGCGCCATGCCCTGGCGCCAATGCCAGCACTCCCCTCTCGCGAAGACGTGGCCCCGGGCCAGCTCAACCGCCCTCCCATCGCCTGATTCCTGCGCCTTCTGGCGTCCGCAGATACCTGTGCCGTGGCAATCCGCCCTGGCGCACCCTTGATCTGTTCAGGGCATGCAGCAGCGCATCGTGATGCGCCGGCCTGTCCGGGAGTTCCACATGTCTTCTGATTTCCTTTCCGATTCGCGCTCGGTGCTGTCGCGACGTCGCTTCGTGCAGGGCCTGGCCTTGGGCGGCGTGGTCGCCGGCGCCGGCATGGCGCGCATCCCGCAGGCGTTTGCCTCCGGGCGCGCCATGGCGGTGCCGCCGGTTGAGCTGCGCGGCACCGAGCTGAGCCTTGCGATTGGCCGCTCGGCGGTCAACTTCACCGGCCGCACCCGCCCCGCCATCACCGTCAATGGCTCCTTGCCGGCGCCGATCCTGCGCCTGCGCGAGGGCGACACGGTCAACCTGCGCGTGGCCAACACGCTCACCGACGAGATCACCTCCATTCACTGGCACGGCATCCTGCTGCCGGCCAACATGGACGGCGTGCCGGGGCTTAGCTTCAACGGCATCGCGCCGGGCGAGGCCTACCAGTACCGGTTCCAGCTCAAGCAGTCCGGTACCTACTGGTACCACAGCCATTCGCTGTTCCAGGAGCAGGCCGGCCTGTATGGCGCACTGATCGTTGACCCGTTGGCACCGCCGCCCTATCACTTCGACCGCGAACACGTGGTCATGCTCTCGGACTGGACCGACATCGACCCCGATGCGCTGTTCCGGCGCATGAAGAAGATGCCGATGCACGACAACACCTACCAGCGCACGGTCGGTGATTTCATGCGTGACGCACGCAAGGACGGCCTGCGCGAGACGCTGGCCGACCGTGGCATGTGGGGCCGGATGCGGATGACGCCTTCCGACCTGTCCGACATCAATGCCCACACCTACACCTACCTGATGAACGGCACCGCGCCAGCCGGCAACTGGACCGGCCTGTTCCGCAGTGGTGAAAAGGTGTTGCTGCGCTTCATCAACGGCGCCTCGATGACCTACTTCGATGTACGCATCCCCGGTTTGAAAATGACCGTGGTCGCCGCCGATGGCCAGTACATCCATCCGGTCAGCATCGACGAGTTCCGTATCGCCCCGGCCGAGACCTTCGACGTCATCGTCGAACCGACCGGCCAGGATGCCTTCACCCTGTTTGCGCAGGACATGGGCCGCACCGGCTATGCCTGCGGCACGTTGGCCACGCGCCTGGGCCTGCAGGCGCCGATTCCGCAGATCGATCCGCGTCCGCTGCTGACCATGAGCGACATGGGCCACGACATGGGCAGCCATGGCGACCACGGTGCCGGCATGGAAGGGGGTTGCGGCGCCAACATGGGTGCCAAGGGCATGGAAGGTGGCTGCGGTGCGGCGATGGGCCACGGCGCCCATGGCGGCTCCGACAAGTCGCCCAAGCACAAGCCCAGCGAAGCCGGCAATCCGCTGATCGACATGCAGACTGCGGCCACCGAGCCCAAGCTCGACGACCCCGGCATCGGCCTGCGTGACAACGGCCGCAAGGTGCTGACCTATGGCGCGATGCGTTCGCTGTTCGAAGACCCGGATGGACGCGAGCCCGGTCGCGAGATCGAACTGCATCTCACCGGTCATATGGAAAAGTTCGCCTGGAACTTCGACGGCATTCCGTTTGCCGGTGCCGAGCCGATCAGGTTGAACTACGGCGAGCGCATGCGCATCGTGTTGGTCAACGACACGATGATGCAGCACCCCATCCATCTGCACGGCGTGTGGAGTGACCTGGAGAACGCCGACGGCGAGTTCCAGCTGCGCAAGCACACCATCGACATGCCGCCAGGTACACGCCGCAGCTACCGCGTGCGTGCGGATGCCTTGGGCCGCTGGGCCTTCCATTGCCATCTGCTCTACCACATGGAAGCGGGCATGATGCGCGAAGTGAGGATCGACGCATGAAGACCTTCTCTCACTCGCTGTTGTTCATCGCCTTGGCCGCCAGCGGCAACGCCTTCGCGCAGGACCCGCATGCGGGCCACGCCGGGCACGCCACTGAAGCAAAGCCGGCAGTGGATCCACATGCCGGGCACAACATGCCCAAGGCCAAGGCTGCTGATCCGCATGCCGGTCATGCCATGCCCAAGGCGGAAGATCATTCCAGCCACGGCGCGGCTGACCCGCACGCAGGACATGCTATGCCCGCCGATCCGCATGCCGGCCATGCCATGCCCAAGGCGGAAGACCACTCCGGCCACGGCGCGGCAGCTGACCCGCACGCAGGACATGCCATGCCCGCTGATCCGCATGCCGGTCACAACATGCGGGGCGGCAGTGCCAGCAACACGCCGCGCGAACCGATCCCGACGCCGACCAAGCAGGATTTCGACGATGCCTTCCCGGTATTGAAGCCGCACGCGATGGAGCATGCGCCGTCGTTCAACAGCCTGGTGGTGTTCGATCACCTGGAAGCCTGGGATAACGCCCACGGCAGCGGTCAGTCCTGGGGCATCGACTCCTGGTTCGGCAACGACATCAACCGCCTGTGGATCCGCAGTGAAGGCGAGCGCAGCGACAACGCACTCGGCGACTGGTCGGTGGATGCGTTGTACGGGCATTCGATCTCGCCGTGGTGGGACGTGGTCGCCGGTGCGCGGCATGACAACAGCCGCGAATCGCCGGATCTGACCCGTGCCGCGTTCGGCCTGCAGGGTATGTCGCCGTACAAGTTCGAAGTCTCGGCGATGGCTTATATCGGCGGACCGCGCAAGGCCGAGCTGGCCTTCGAGGTGGAGTACGACGTGCTGTTGACCAACCGCCTGATTCTGCAGCCGGTGGTGGAAGCCAGCATCGTTGCCGATGATGATCCGCGCCGCGGTGTCGGCAAGGGCTTGAGCAGCGTGGAAGCAGGCCTGCGCCTGCGCTACGAGTTCACCCGCAAGTTCGCACCGTATGTGGGCTTTCTGCACGAACGCGCATTCGGCGATACCGCCGACCTGCACCGTGATGCCGGCGAAGGCGTGAGCGAATCGCGCTGGGTTGCCGGTGTGCGCTTCTGGTTCTGATTCGTAGTGATGGCGTCGCATGCCGACGCCATCACCACTCTCCCTACAAGGAATACATTTGATGAAGTTCTTTATCCAGGCCGCACTGGTCGGCGCGATCTCCCTTGCCTCCATTTCCATCGCACAGGCCCAACATGCCGGCCATGAGCACCATGCACCGGCGGCCAAGCCTGCTGCGAAGGCACCACAGGCCGATGCAGCGGCAACGTTCAAGCGCTTCGATGCCAACAACGATGGCTTCATCCGCCGCGAGGAGCTGCCCAGCGGTCATCCGCTGCTGCCGCACTTCGGCATGAGCGATGGCAACCGTGACGGCAAGCTCGATGCCAAGGAATTCGAGCGCGGCCTGTCGATGCTGTGATGCCCTACTGCCGCACCGGCCTCCGGCCGGCGCGGCAAACTGTCCAAGGAATCTAGATCATGAAAATGCGTTCAAAGCCGATGTTCTCATTGCTGGTGCTGGCGGCAGGCACCCTGTTGATCAGTGCCTGCAATGCGAGCCCGTCTACTGCTACCACGGCAGCCGCTGCGGTTGCTGCGGCACCTGCGAAGGCGGTTGAAGCTGCGCCGGCTACCAAGGCGTTGCCGTTGGTGGTTGTGCACAAGGACCCGAATTGCGGCTGCTGTGGTGGCTGGGCCGAGCATATGCAGGCCGCCGGCTTCCCGGTGCAGCTCAATGACACCAGCGACATGATGGCGGTCAAACAACGCCTGGGAATCGGTGACGGCATGATGTCCTGCCACACCTCCGAGATTGACGGTTATGTGGTGGAAGGCCATGTACCGGTAGCAGACATCCAGAAGCTGCTGGCCGAGCGTCCGCAGGCGCGCGGACTGGTGCTGCCGGGCATGCCGGTGGGTACGCCGGGCATGAAATCGCCGGATGGCTACCGCCAGGCGTTCACGGTTGCATTGCTCGGCAATGATGGTTCGTTGAGCGAGTTCTCAAAGCACGAGTGATGCCACCGCAATAATGATCGGAGTAGAGCCCCTCTCCCGTGAACGGGAGAGGGGTTGGGGTGAGGGGACGCTTCTAGCCAGGCAACGTCAAAAGCCCCCTCATCCGCCCTCCGGGCACCTTCTCCCGCAAGCGGGAGAAGGGAATGTCCAAAGCCAGAGCGAAAGCCAAAGCCAAGGCAAAGGCAAAGGCAAAGGCAAAGGCAAAGGCCAGAGCCGAAGCTGGAGCCGGAGCCGGAGCAACAGCAACAGCAACAGCAACTACGACTACAACAGCTGCAGACCTCCGACATCTGCAGCCACAACAGCCAAGCTCAAGTTCACTCAGATCTTGAAGTCGTCAAACGCAACCCGCTCATCCGCAACACCCAGCTTGCGCAAGAGCTGCCTGGTCGCCGCCAACATCGCCGGCGGTCCACACAGATAGAACTCGCAACCCGCCAGATCCGGATGCTGCTTCAATAGGTCCTCATGGATAGCTTCATGCACACGACGTGCATCGGCTCCCTGCCCCGACCACACCGGATGCCAACTGAAGTTGGCATGCTCATGCGCCAGCTCCTGCATCTGTTCGACATAGGGGCAATCTCGCTCACCACGGGCGCCGTACCAGTAATGCATACGTTCGCCACCACCCTCATCAAGCCGCTGCTGGACCAAAGCACGTAGCGGCGCCATACCCGCACCAGCGCCAATGAAGATCTTCTCGCGCTCGCTGCCGCTGAGTGCGAAATCGCCAAACGGGCCGCTGTAGCGAACACGGTCACCCTCACGCAGCGTATAGGCATAGGTCGAGCCCTTGCCCGGCGGATGCTTGCGGTTCTCCTGCCAGCCAGGGCTGAAGCGCACCAGCAGCACCAGGCCGCCGTCCGCATTGGACACCGGTGTCGCCAGTGAATACGAGCGCCGAACCGCTGCCCTGTTCTGCAGGGTCGCAGGCAGGGACAGCGCCTTCCAATCCTCTTCATGCTCACCCGGATACCACACCGCACTGCGCGGCAGCTCGTACTCGGGCACGTGCAGCTGCAGATAGCAACCCGGCTGGAACTGCGCATCTGCGGCCTGCTCCGAACGCAGATGGATCTCACGCAGAAACGGGGTCACGGCGACCACCTTTTCAACGATGGCCCAGTGCTCGGTCCACAGGCTTGCACCTCCAGCCACTTCAATCTCGACGTCCTCATCCACCTGCAGATTGCAGGCCAACCGGCAGCCGACCTTGCGCTTGGCGTCTGGCACGTGCGCGCGATCGGCCGCCGTTGCCTTGCCAGCACCGGAACGCACCCGCACTTCGCATAGGCCGCAGCTCTGGCCACCGCCGCAGTTGGAGGGAAGATGGATGCCCTCGCGGGCCAGTGCCACGTAGACGCTGTCGCCGCTGGCCACCTCGACCGTGCGCAGATGCGCGCCGCCCGGTGCATAGACCATCAGCTGTCGACGCGAACGCCAGCGACGCGGGATGAACTCCTGCAGATGGAAACTGGCAATCAGCAACCACACACCGGTCAACGCCAACCACAGGCCGCCTATGCCCATGCCCACTACCAGCGGATTGTTGAAGTTGACCCGGCTGCTGTAATCCATGATGTGCAGCATCCAGAAGATGTCGAACAGCCGCCACGTCGCGTTGCGATGCTCCATCACCTGGCCACTATGCGCGGACACATAGATGCTGGTGTCCTGCGCGTCACTGAAGTCAACGCGCCATACCGGGTCCGGGTTGGCCCGGGTTTCCAAGGTCTTCTCAAGATACTGCGGCGCGGCGGCAACCCCATCACCGGCATAGGCCGCTTGTGCGACTTTCGCCGCGACCGCCGCATCGATGGCGATGCGCTTGCCGTCACGGGCATCGATGACCTCGGTACCTTCCGGCGATTGCAGTCGATACACCGGCTGTTGCAGCAACCAGCCACTGTCCAGCGTTGCCGCCTCACCCTTGGCCGCCGCCAGCGCCACGCTGGGCGACACCGTTGCCGACGGCCAGGCAGGATTGGCAACTGGGACGGCGCGCTGCGCGCTGCCCTCGATCTTCTCCGGGTCGAGCAGGCTCATCATCAGGCCACTGCCCAGCCACACCACGAACTGCAGGCCGACGATCAGGCCCACCCACTTGTGCAAGGTCCGCATCCAGGGCGTCATGCGCTCCTCCGCTTGCCGAAGCTGTAGAACAGCAGCCAGATGCCGCTGAGGGCGAAGCCCAGGCCAATGACCGAAGCGACCCGCAACAAGGTGTTGTTGACGTCGGTACGGTTCTCGTAATCCATGATGTGCAACATCCACACGAAATCGAATACTCGCCACAGGTCGTGCCGGCGTGCCAACAGCTCACCGCTGTCCGGTGATAGATACAGCGTGCTGTCGCCGCGGCCGCTGAAATGCACGGCCCACATCGGTACCGGTCGCGTCTTTACTTCTGACGGCGCGCGGGTGATCCATTCCACCCGCTCCACTTCGCCCTCGCCCTGATACAGCGACTGGGCCAGCGCTATTGCCTGCTCGCGGTCCATCGGCGCCAGGCGTTCGCCGCTGGCGGCATCCACTAGGTACTTCTGTTTGCCTTGGCGGATCTCATAGACCTCGCGTTCCAGCACATGCTTGAGCCGGAACGACTCCATCTGCGGGTAGCGCGTGGCCAGCACATCGACGCCGACGCGCGCGGTCTGCGCCGGCAACGGCGTGCCATGCACGTGGGCCAGGTGGTCGCCATGGATCACGTCCAGCGGCACCACGGTCATGTAGACGCCGCTGAGCATCCACAGCAGCGCCTGCACGCCGATCACCAGGCCGATCCATTTGTGGGCACGGCGTGCCCAGAATGCGGGTTTCATCAACATCGTCCTCGTTCAATGACGCGCCCCGCCGCAGCTGCGGCGGGGCGCATCCAATCACCAGCGGTAGCCGATGCGTGCGTACCAGCGGCGACCCAGCAGGTCGTAGGTCATCGTATCGGTGTTGGCATCGGTATAGCTCTGGATGAACGGCGGCTTCTTGTCGAAGACATTGTCCAGGCCCAGCGATACATCCAGCGCCTTGCTCACCGCGTACTTGAGCTGCAGGTTGTGATAGAACGCGGACGGCGCGTGGTCACCGATGTCACCGCGCGCTGCGTTGATGTCATCGGCACGACCGATGTACTGCGTGCTCCAGGTGCCCGACCATTGGTCGCGCGAGGCATTGACCGAGACCAGGCCGCGCCACTTGGCATAGCTGCCGCGGCCGCCGGTGATCTTGCCGGCGTATTCGATCAGCTCGGCCCCGTCGTACGGCCGCACGTCGTAGCGCTGCAGATAGGAAACATCGGCGCTGACGCTGGCATCGAAGCCCGCTGCCTTGAACTCATACAGCGCGCCGAAGTCGTAGCCGGTGACATGCTCGTTGGCGGCATTGACCGGCTGCGAGGACAGGAAGTCCACTTCGCCGGTACGCGGGTTGCGGGTGAAGTTGCTGGCATCACAGAACGGATGCGCCAGCCCCGGCGTGTTGTAGCAGATGGCCAGCTTGGTGGAGCCGTCGATACGCTGGATCGCGTGCTTGATGCGGATGTTGTAGTGGTCCAGCGTCAAGGTCAGCCCGGACAGGAACTCCGGTGTCCACACCACACCCGCGGTGAACGAGGTGGCGTCTTCCGGCTCCAATGCCGAATTGCCACCGGAGGTGGTGAGGATGGTATTGCCCGGCTGCACATAGCCGGCCGGCACGCCGTAGGCCTGGCAGTTGTCACGCACCGTTGAGCCCGCCGGCAAGGCCGACCAGTTGCTGCATGGATCGGTGGTGGTCAGGTTGCCTTCGGCCACGCCGCCAAACAATTCGGGGATGTTCGGGATGCGGAAGGCGGTGGCGTAAGTGCTGCGCGCTTTCAACGAGGAGTTGATCTGCCAGTCCAGCCCGACTTTGTAGTTGTAATCGCGGCCGAACAGATCGTAATCCGAGGCACGTCCGGCCAGATTCAAGTACAGCGAATCGGCGATGACGTTGTCCTGCAGCAGCGGGATGGCCAGCTCGGCGAAGACTTCCTTGGCGGTGTATTCACCGGCAATCGGGTCCTGCTGGTTGGTGTTGCCAATGCCCAGCACGGTCAGCGGGTCGGGATTGCGCCAGCCGCGCTCCTTGCGCACTTCCACGCCGGTAGCGAAACCCACCCAGCCTGCAGGCAATTCGAAGATCTGTCCGCTCAGGTTGGCGGTGAAACTCTTCTGTTCGTTGCCGCCGGTATCGCGCGAGGTATAGAGAATGTAGTCGAGCACCTCGCGACTGAGGTCGCCGTAACCCAGGTAATCGCCGCAGGGAATTGCCGCACCCGGTACCGGGCTGCATATGCTGCGGTTCAAGGTCTGCTCGACGCGGTCGAGGTTGGCGACATTGTCCGAGCCATCAACGCCGGTGTTGCGGCCCCAGTTCAAGGCCGCCGACCAATCCCAGCCGGTACCGAAATGTCCCTTCAGCCCCACCAGCCCGCGGAAGGTGTTCACCTCCTGCGAAAAATGGCGCGGGCCGGCCTCTTCCAGGCGACGGCGCTGCAGCAGCAGGTCCTGTCCGGTCGGGTTGGTCGGATGATTGGCGGCGATGTTGATCGGCCGGTACACGCCGAGCCCGCCCGGCGCGGCCAACTGGTCGGATTGGCGGTTGGTGTACATCAGCTCGGTGAACACCGTGGTGTTCTCGCTGAGCTGGCTGTCGCCGAACACGCTCATGCTGATCCGCTTGATCGGATTGACCGCATTGAGCGTGGGGTTGCCGTTGTAGTTGTGCTTGGCGGCCGAGTACGGCTCGTAGAAATCGCCGTTGCCGCCCAGCACCTGGTTGAAGTTGACGCGGCTGCCGTCGGCCAGCAGCGCGCGGCCACCTACCGTGGTGGAACTGCCCGAGCACACCAGCTTGCCATCCACTTCGGCCAGGCCACAGGGCGCGCGCGAGGCCATGTTGACCGTGCCACCTTCGGCATAGTTGATGCCAGCCATCAACGAGCCGCGATCACTGGTGACGCCCCAGGCCAGGTCAACAGCGGTTTCATCGCCATCGCCACGCGTGGTCTGGCCGTAGCGCACAGCCGCTTCGGCGCCGTCGAATCCTTGTTTGGTGATGATGTTGACCACGCCCGCGACCGCATCGGCGCCGTAGATGGCCGAAGCGCCGTCCTTGAGCACTTCCACGCGCTCGATCAACGACACCGGGATCATGTTCAGATCGACCGAGCTGTTGGCGCCGGTACCGCCATTGACGATGCGACGGCCATTGAGCAGCACCAGGGTGCGGTTGATGCCGAGGCCGCGCAGGTTGACCTGGGTGGTGCCATAGCCATTTTCGGCCCAGTAGGCATTGCTCTGGCTGCCGGCAAAACCGGCCGAGGCCGGCAGGCGCTGCAACAGCGTGTCCACCGACGTAGCGCCGGAACGTTCGATGGCCTGCGCGTCGATCACGCTGACCGGGCCTACGCCCGACAACTGCGCGCGCTTGATGTGGCTGCCGGTGACCTGCACGGCATCCAGCGTGCGGGCGGCTTCATTCGGGGGTTGCGCGTCCTGCGCGTTGGCGGTGTGGACGGCGCTGGCACACAGCAGCGTGCCGATGGCCGCAGCCAAGGCTTGGGGCTTCAAATACATGTTCTCTCTCGCTGGGATACTGTCTCGGGGCGATAGCCGTGGTCGCAGACGCGCGCACGGTTCACTACTACGTCGTGGTGACGCGAGAACAACCGCTCAGACGATGGGAGGTCGGAAGACGCCAGATACCCTGCCTGCCGGCAGTACCAGCACCGGCAGCGAGGTTTCGGCTGCCACCGGCGGATGTGCACCGGCCAACAACAGCGCCGAGGCGGGGGGATAGATGGTGAATACACACAGGCACTCGCAGCCCACGCCGTCGGCGCAGCTGCAGTCGTCGCCATGATTGGCAGCCGGCTTGCCGGCATGACTGTCGTGGCCGTCGGCGACTGCCAGATCATCTACCGCTGGCACGCCTGGGGCCGGATCGCAGCTGGCCCTGGCCGCGCGGGTGAAGCCGGCAACCGCTGGCGCGCCTTCCGCATGCAGCACCATGCGCGTGCTCGCCCATGCACCGAGCACGCCTTCGACGGCGAGCACCAGCATCAGCAGCAACGGCAGCCACATACGGTAGGACATGAAGTTCCAGACAATCCTGTTATTTGTATATACATACAATGAATAGCGCGAGCAGCGAAACCTTGTCAACCGCCGTGGGTCACGCCGCGCTTCCATCCGTGGTGGCATCCAATCCCGGCAAACCGCGCAAGCCTTGCGCCAGCGTCGCTCCCAGCGCACATCCGGCAATGCATGCGCGCTTCATCAAAAGCTGGGGAACAACGACTATCCTGCGACGCAGCATAGCCAGCGCGCGCATGGCCGACCAGCCACTGAAGGTATGCCGTTGATGATTTTTTGTATCGACGCATGCAAGCTGGAGTGGCGATTTCAAATGCAACTTTCTGCATGAGCATTGCGCTGCCGCGGCTGCACGCCTGCCCTCCCCCATTCATCGCAACAGGATCGATTCCATGAGCCTTCAAACCCTTGCACAACAGCCCGGCGTCGCCGCCCAGGTACCGGCCGAAACCCACGGCTTCGTGTTCAACCACACCATGCTGCGGGTCAAGGACATCCGCGCCTCGCTGGATTTCTACACGCGCGTGCTCGGCTTCCAGCTGATCGACCAGCGTGATTTCGCCGAAGCACAGTTCAGCCTGTACTTCCTGGCCTATGTGCCGGCCGGTGTGCAGGTGCCGCAGGACGACGACGCGCGCCGCTTGTGGATGGCCGGGATTCCCGGCGTGCTGGAACTCACCCACAACCATGGCACCGAGAACCAGGAAGGTCCGGTCTACCACGATGGCAACAGCGACCCGCGCGGCTTCGGCCATATCTGCGTATCGGTGCCGGAACTGGAAGCGGCCTGTGCGCGGTTCGAGGAACTGGGCGTGCCGTTCCAGAAGCGCCTGACCGATGGCCGCATGAAGAGCCTGGCCTTCATCAAGGACCCGGACGGTTATTGGGTGGAGATCATTTCCAATAGCGTGCGTGCCTGATACGAACGTGGCGCGTTGACGAGGCCAGCGCCTCCCCGGGTGCGCGTTGCTTACCCGGGCTACGGGGCTACGGTTTGCATCGCGCTGAACAACAAACGCCGGCATAAGCCGGCGTTTGTTGGTGTCGAACCACTTGGCAGAGGCTGCGACTTACTTCTTGAAGGTGCCGGCCTTGACCAGCACCATCTTCTGCGGATCCACGTACTTGCGGATCACACCATTGACCTGCTGCAGCGTCACCGACTGGATCGCCTGCGGGTAGTTGTCCAGCCAGGCCAGGCCTACACCGCGCTCAACCGTGCCGATGATCGCCGCCGACATGCCGTCGGTATTGCCCAGGCCAACCTGGTAGCTGCCGACCATTGCCTGCTTGCGTGCATCCAGCTCTTCGGCGGTGATGCCGTCCTTCCACCAGCGCTGCAGTTCGCGGCGGGTGCTGGCGATGCCCTTGTCCATCAGCTCCGGTGCAAACGTGGTGCTGATGCCCAGGCCGCCATCCATATAGTCGCTGCCCAGCAGGTTGCCGCCGATGCCGTAGGTCAGGCCTTCCTTCGCGCGCACCGCCGCCATCAGGCGACCGGTGAAGCCCGAACCGAGCACATCCACGCCAACCGTCATCGGCAGGTAGTCGGCATCAGTGTAGCGCAGGCCGGTGGACTGGCCCAGGAACACGCTGACGCTGGCCTTGTCCTTCATCGCGATGCTGTGCTCGGCGGCCTTGGCCGGCAGCCGTGCCGGCGCATCACGCAGGTAATCGACGCCGCCACTCCAGCCGTTGAAGCCGTGTGCAACCGCGGCCTCGATCGCCTTGGCATCGACGTCACCGGCAAACACCAGGGTCATGTGCGCCGGGCCGTAGTACCTGGCATGGAAGGCCTTGATCTGCTCCAGCGTCACCTGCGGTACCGCCTTGAGCATGGCTTCGCGCGGCACTGGTGCGTTGATGCTGCCGGCCGGGAAGATGCTGAGCATCATCGTCTCACGCGCCATCGTGCCGGGATTGTCGCTGGCCTGGCGCAGCGCCGCTTCCAGCTGCACCTTGGCCTTGGCCAGTTCGTCGGCAGTGAAGGCCGGCTCACGCAGCTGCTCGGCGAGCAGGTCGAGCACGGTCGGCAGGTCCTGCTTCAGGCTCTTGCCATAGATGCCGATGCGCGCCGCGCTGGGGCTGAAGGACAGCTGCGCGCCAATGCCGTCGAGCGTATCGGAGATGGCGAACTTGTCGCGGCGGGTGGTGCCGGCTTCCAGCAGCATCGCGGTCAGCGTCGGCACGGCCGGGTTGTCGGCCTTGGCCGCGAGGAAGGCATCACCCAGCGGCATCGAGCCGGTGAAGGTGACCACGTCCTTGACCCCCATCGGGTAGACGATCAGGTCGATGCCTGCCGCCTTGGCGTGCACGGCGGTGTCGGCAACGCCAGCCTGGGCGGCAAATGCAGCAAGGCTGGACAGGGCGGCCAGCGCCAGCGGAATCAGTCGAATACGTTTTGCGTTGTTCACTTGCTGCTCTCCGGCACGAACCAGCCAACCGTGCTCTGCTCTGCGGTGAAATACTTGCCGGCAACGCGCTGCACGTCGGCCGGGGTGACCTTCTCCAGGTCCTTCAGGGCGGTGGAATACAGGGTCCAGTCGCCCATCGCGATGAACTCGTTGAGCGCATCGGCGGCCTGGTCGGTGCCATCGCGGCGGTAGGCTTCCTCGGCGCGGTATGGGCCGAGCACGCGCTTGATCTCCTCGACGCTGACGCCATCACGGGCGACCTTGGCGATCTCGTCGCGGACGATCTGCTCGATCTCCGCGTGCTTGCTGTCCGGGGCCAACGCCACGCTGAGCATGAACAGGCTGGGATCGCGCTGCTGGTACATGCCGCCCGATACCGCCACTGCCTTGCTGGTATCCACCAGCGCACGCTGCAGGCGCGCACTACGACCGCCCTGCAACACCAGCTCCAGCACGTTCAGTGCCGGGATGTCCTTGTCCAGGCCCGCCGGGGCCTTGTACGCCATCATCACCGTGCCGGTCTCGCCGGCGCGGCGCAGCGTGACCCGACGCTCGCCCTGCTGCTCCGGTTCGGTGGTGTAGACCTCGGGGATGGCATGCGGCGAGCGCGGCACCTTGCCGAATTTCTCGCCGATGCTGGCCAGCACCTGGGCGCTGTCGATATCGCCGACCACGGTGACGGTGGCATTGTTCGGCCAGTAGAAGGTGTCGTAGAACGCACGCAGCTTCTCGATCGACACCTTCTCGATATCGCTGCGCCAGCCGATCACCGGATGATGGTACGGATGCGCGTTGTAGGCGGTAGCCCACATCAGCTTCATCAGCGCGCCATTGGGGTTGTTCTCATTGCGCTCGTACTCGTTGCGCACCACGGTCATTTCGCTCTGGCGGTCCTTCTCGCGCAGCAGCAGGCCACGCATGCGGTCGGCTTCGATGGCGATGTAACCGTCCAGCGCAGCCGGCGGCAGCGTGGCGTAGTAGTTCGTGCGGTCCAGCGAGGTGGTGGCGTTGAAACCAGCGCCGACGCGGTCCAGGTAGGTATCGACGTTGTTCTCGCCGTCAAAATTGGTGCTGCCCATGAACATCAGGTGCTCGAGCAGGTGGGTGCCGCCGGTGGTACCGGTCACCTCGTTGCGCGAACCGACCCGGTAGGTCATCTGGAAGGTCACCACCGGTGCGGCGTGGTTGGGCAGCAGCAATACGCTCAGGCCATTGGCGTCGAGCCGGTACTCATCGATGCCATCGAGGGATTTGACGTGGGTGAAGCCATTGACCTTGACCGGCTCGGCCGAGGCAGCGGAGGCTGCCATCAGGCCCAGCGCAAGGCCGGCGCACAACAGGCGTTGCGAAATCATGCGTTGCGTTCTCTTGATATGCGCCCGGGGGCGCGGGGAAGTCAGCGACAGGGGTTCAATCCCGTCCTTGTGGGGTAGCGTTTTCCAGCGCGGAGAGCACGATCTCCGGCGTGAGTACCTCGGGCAGCTCACGCGGCGCACCGCCACCGGCCGGATAGGCCAGGTTGAACGGCACCGCACTGCGGTTCCAGCGCTCGAGCTCGGCGGTGATCAGCGGATCGGCATTGGTCCAGTCGGCTTTCAGCGCGGCCACCTCGTTGTCGCGGAAGTAGTCGTTCACCCGTGCAGCGGCGAACACCACCTTCTTGTTGACCTGGCAGGTGGCGCACCAGCGCGCGGTGAAGTCGACATAGATCGGGCGCCCTTCGGCCTGCAGCTGCTGCACGCGCTCGCTGCTCCAGGGCTCCCATTGCAATGCCTCCGGTGCCGCTGCCCGCGGCCAGCCGAACAACACCGCCGCGGCCAGCACCAGTACACCGGCAACTGCACTGAGCCTGGCCTTGCCACCGCGGGCACCAGGACGGGTACCACGGCCATACAACCACAGGCCGAAACCCAGCAGTGACAATGCGAGCAAGGCATTGAGCAGCGCCGCTTCATGCAACTGTCCGGCCAGCACCCACAGTAGATAGCCGACGGTGGCATACAGCGGGAAGGCCATCAGCTGCTTGAAGGTCTCCATCCACGCGCCCGGACGCGGCAACAGCTTCACCAGCGACGGGAATACCGACAGCAGCAGATACGGCAACGCCAGTCCCAACGCGATCGCAGTGAACACCACGAACGACTGTGCCGTTGGCAAGGCCAGCGCTGCACCCAGCGCAGGTGCCAGGAACGGTGCACTGCACGGTGTTGCCACCACGGTGGCGAGCATGCCGCTGAAGAAGCTGCCGGTTACGCCGCTGCGCGACTGCAGGCCCGAGCCAACACTGGTGGCACGCATGCCCACCTCGAACACGCCGCTGAGGTTCATCGCGAACGCCAGCATCACCAGCGCCAGCACGAACACGAACGGTGCCGACTGCAGCTGGAAGCCCCAACCCAGTTGCTGCCCGCCTTCGCGCAGTACCGCCAGCAGACCAGCCAGCGCCCAGAACGACAACAGCACGCCAGCGGTGAACGACAGCGCATGCACGCTGACCTTGCGCCTGTCACTGCCGGCCTGTTCGATGAAGCCGACCACCTTCAGCCCCAACACCGGGAATACACAGGGCATCAGGTTGAGGATCAGTCCGCCGAGCACCGCGAACAGCAACACCAGCAGCGACAACCGGGTGCCATCGTTGCCATTGGCCGAAGCCGGTGCCGCGCCCAGGTCGGCCGTGCTGACCAGGGCCGTGGCCTCGGCTTCGGCCACGAACGGCAGATCGATGCTGACGCCACGGTACACCCCCTTGGCATCGGTATAGGCCAATACACCGCGCAGCGCTGCATCGGCCGGCATGGTCTCTGCCGGATCCAGGGGCAGCTTCAGCAAGGCGCGTGCACCGCGGTTGCCGATGGTCTGCGGCACCTTGTAGGAGACGAACTCATCGGCCGGGAAGAAATGCAGTTCGGCAATATCGGCTGGTGCAGCCACGCGCAAGGTCAAACCACCCTGCTCGCGGGTCGCGGCCAACTGCCAGCCTTCGCTGGAGCTTGGCATCGGCAAGGCTGCCAGTGCCGCCTGCACATCCGCATCGGGCTGTGGCAGATCGGCACTGACCGGCACGCGCAGGCTCACCGCCGCCTTGCCCGGGATACACACGGTCTCGCACATCAACCAGCGTGCCTGCGCCTTCAGCTCGATCTCGCTGCCGGGCTTCAGGTCGGCCGGCGCGATCAGCCGCACCGGCAGGAAGGACAGGCCTTCGTAGCCGTGGCCGGTGATATTGCCTTCGCGGTCACGTACCAGGATCGGGGTTGGCCACTGGATTGCCTCGGCCGTCCAACCCGGGGGCAAGTCCCACATCAGCTTGGTCGGCAAGCCGGTGCCGGCGTTCTTCCAGAAGCTGTGCCAATGCGGGTCGTGCTGCATGCGCAGCGCCAACTGCAACGGATGGCCCGGCTGCACCGAGCGCTGTGCGGCAACCAGCTCGGCCTGCACCTGTGCCAGCACGCTGCCAGGCAGCAATACGCCCAGCAGCAACAGCGTGGTCAGTGCCGCGCGGCGGAGGGCATCAACGTGCAGGTGCATCTTCAACCTTCTTGATCTGCGCACGCACCGCGCGCTCGACGTCCCACTCGCGCATGCCAACGCCGACGATGGTGCCGTCACCGGCAATCAGGTAGTTCTGCGGCAGCTGCACCACGCCATAGGTCTGCGCGGCCTTGTCCTCGAAGCCCGGCGCCTGCAGGTTGATCCAGGGCAGATCGTTGCTGCCGCCTTCTTCCTGCATGGCCTTGGTCCAATCGTCCTTGTCCTCGTCCAGCGACACGGCGTAGATCTCGAAGCCATGCGCGTGGAACTCGCGGTAGACCTTCAGCAGATGCGGGAACTCGCCGCGGCATGGTCCGCACCAGGAGGCCCAGAAATCCAGCAACACCAGCTTGTTGCGCGCCAGCACCTCGGACAGCTTGACCACCTTGCCGTCCACGCCGACCGCCTCGATGTCGGCATAGGGCTTGCCCGGTCCAAACTTCTCGGCCAGCTGCTGGGTCTTGGCGTAATCGGCGGCCGCCTGCTCCATCTGCGTGATCAAGGGATGTGCGCCGAGCTCCTGCTTGTAGCTGGCCAGCAACTGCGCGCGACGGGCCACGTCGTAACGCTTCCAGTCGTAGTTCTCGCTCAGCACCAGCAGCTTCAGCAGCGCCGGTTCGGCACCGTCAAGGATGGCGGCGTCGTAGTCGTTCCTGACCTTGGTCAAGGCGGCAAACGGCGCAGCCACCGAATCACGCGCGGCTTTCATCGCCGCTTCGTCGTTTTCATCCACGCCGTCGAAAGCCTTGCGGTTGGCCTCGCGGTTGGCCTTGTAGGCCGCTACATAAGCGGGATCTTCCAGATACCCATAGACACGTTCGGTCAGGCTGCCACCCTTGGCCACCGGCCCCAGTGCGCCGGCTTCGATGCGCAGCTCGCCCGGCTCCAGTACCAGCTTCACCGAACCCAGGTTGCCTACCATCAGTACCGCCGGTACGGCCTGCTGCACCTGCCCGCTGAGCACGAACGCACCGCCCTGTGCGGTTGCCGTGGCCACGGGTTCGACATGCAACGGATCAGTCGCCGCGGACGGCACCAGCAACTTGAGCTCGGTCCCATCGGCCAGGCCCGGCAGCGCGCCACGGATGCTGTAGGCACCGCTGCTTGCCGGCGTGGCAGCAGCGCCCTGGGCCGGGCTGGCCGGCGGGGGTTGCGATGGACTGCAGGCAGCGAGGCCGAGTGCAGCAGCGACTGCGCTGGCCAACAGGCAAGCACGCAGAGGGGTGGCGATGGACTTCATGGATTTCCTTGCAGTGGATGCGGTGCGCCGCCGACGAGGGATCGGCGCACCGCGTTGTTACCGGAAGACACGCTGGCCTCAGAACTCTTTCTTGATGTCCAGATAGAGCACGCGGCCGCGGATGTTCACGCGGTTGGAGACGAAACCGGCCAGGTTGTCGACGAACGGATAGTCGCGGTCGAACATGTTCTGCACACCCATGCGTGCGGTAACGCCACCCAACCAGCCATCACGCTGATGCTTGCGGTAGCCGATCTGCGCATCGAAGGTGGTGTAGGACGCCGAACGTGTACGCGGGCTCTCGTTGGGGATGAAATCGTTGTAGTCGGTGGCCGTCGCCGACAGCGGATACAACACGCGGTGTGCGGCGCTGTAATGGCTGCCCAGCGACGCGAACCATGCATTTCCTTCCCAGCCGACGAACAGGTCACCGGCCCACTTGCTCGGCCCGAGCTCGCTGTCTGCATAGCTCAGCGTCGGCATTGATGCCAACGAACGCGAGGTCAGCTCCAAGGTGCGCACGGCATTGAGCTCGATGCGCCAATCACCCCAGTCATTGCCAAAGTAGTAGCTGGCAGTGGTGTCGATGCTGCGCGAGCGGCGGCCGAGGAAGTTGATCGCCCGGTTGTCCCACAACATCACCCCGTTCTCGCCGACGGTGAAGGTCCCCTCGGGCATCTTGCTGATGTCCTTGAAGATCTCCGAGTAGGTCAGGCCCGACAGCGGGTCACCGATGTAGTTGTCGAAGGTGGTGCGGTTGTAGGTGGCGGACAGCTGCAGGCCGGTCGCGAAGGTCGGCGTCCAGTCGAAGCCATAGGTCACCACGCTGGCTACCTGGGGCTTGAGGTTCACGTTGGGGCCGCTGAGCGCGACGATCTGGGTGACACCTTCCGGCAGCTGGCCACCGTTGAACAGCACGCGTGCGGTGTAGTCGTCCATGATCAGCTGGCCGAACTGCTGCTGGGCCTGCGGCACCAGGAAGGACTCGCCCCAGGTAGCGCGCAGGCGCAACTGGTCGACCGGCTTCCACGCCAAGCGTGCCAACGGACTGGTGCGGCTGAAGTCGCGTGACACCACCGTGTCGCTGCCGGTGATACCCCCGGTACCATCATTGTTGACGCCGGTCAGCTGTTCGACATCGAAGCCGCCGAGCTCACCCAACCCCGCCGACCAGTCGCGCAGTGCACTGTCGCCACGCTGGTCGAAGCGCTCGTAGCGCGCTGCCACGGTCAGGCTGAGCAGCTTGGCCAGCGGCTTGTCCTTCAACAGCGGAATGCCGACCTCGGTGAACAGTGCTTCGGACTTGCCCTTGCTCTCCGAGCGCAGCTGTTCGCCCAGGTTGCTCTCGTAGTTGTAGCGCTGCTCGCGGTGCTGTGCGCCAAACGCCGCCTCGATCTTGCCGGCGGGAAGCTGGAACAGCTCGCCGCGGGTCAGCAGGTCCACCGTATTGGCACGCGACTGGAACCGATAGACATGGCGTTCGACCAGACTCTGCAGCAGCTCGCGGTTGCGCGCGACGATGGCGTCATTGCTGCCATCGCCAAACACGTTCAGACCATTGAGCACTTCCAGCGTGCGCGCGTAGCCATCGGCGCCCATCGACCCGGTCAGGTCCATCAAGGCAGTGGTAGTGCCCTTCTCGCGGCCGATGCTGTACGTCGCCTCGTAATCCCAGCCCTTGGCGAACGGCAGCTTGCCGTTGATACCGATGTGGGCATCGGTATTGGTCTGCTTCTGGTCTTCGCTCAGGTTCATGCCTTCGAACTCACGTTCGAAGGAATACCCCACCAGCACGTCGCTACCGAAGTTGTTGTAGGGATTGCTCTCCGGAACGTAGGTGTTGTAACCGTCCTCGAAGATGCTGAAGTCGAACAGGGTCGGCCGCCAGTTTTCCTTGTTGACTTGGCGTACGTGGCTGATGCCGTAGTTCAGCTGGGTGGTTTCGCCCAGATCATGCACGCCGCTGATGCGAGCATACGTGTTCTCGATCTTGGGGCCGATGCGGCTGCGCTCATAGGTCGATGGCGCAGTGGCCGGGTCGTAGGCCAGCAGGCTGTCCGGATCCAGCGCGGTGCCGTCCTGGCCACCCGGAATCACGCCGAGCGCTTCGCCCATGAAGTGGTAGTCGATGCCGAAGTCCAGGGATTCATAGACCACGCCGGGCTGCCCCTTGTTGCGGGTACGACCGTTGACGCCACCACGATCGGTGAAATCGCCGCGGCCGTCCGGGCCTACGTGGATCAGGCGGGTGACATCGGCCGGCGAGCTGCGCTCGCGCCCTGCCGCCGCGGTGACGTGGCCGCTGCCATAACCAAAGGTGTGGGCCAGGTCCAGCCGCGATACATCGGCACCGGTATTGGAGTTCTCATGGCGCAGCTGCGCGGTGGTGCCGTCATAGGACTTCTTCAGCACGATGTTGATCACACCGGCCACGGCATCGGAGCCATAGATGGCGCTGGCGCCGTCGCTGAGCACTTCGATGCGCTCGATCTGTGAAACAGGAATCGAGGAAATATCGGTATATGCGCCCTGCGCCTGTGCCGAGCCGCTGCGGCGGCGGCCGTCGACCAGGATCAGCGTTGAACGGCTGCCCAGGCCTCGCAGGTTGGCACCGGAGGAACCCAGGCCGGATACGCCATCGCCATACGAGCTGCCGAACTCCTTTTCACCCAGCGCGCGTGAGGCGCTGGTGCGGTTGGAGAAGTTCTGCGGCAGGTTGCGCAGCACATCTTCGATCGAAGCGTAGCCCCGGCTCTCGATCAGCTGCGAGTCGATCACGATCAACGGCGAGGCCGGATCGATGTTCTTCAGATAGGTACCGGTGACATTGATCGTCTCCAGCGTTTCGGCAGCGCCACCATCGTGTTCAACCACGTCACCGGCACTGCTGCGCGGGCGGATGGCGACCGTTTTCGCGTTGATGAACTCATGCGCGTAAGCAGTAGGTGCGAGCAGCTGCTGCAGCGCCGTGGCTGCACCCATCTGGCCGTTTACCACACCGCTCTGCACGCCACTGCCAGCGCCGCCGGCATACACCACCTGCAGGCCGCTCTGCTCGGCAAACGCCTCGAGCGCCGACGCCAGTGATTGCGCCGGAATATCAAACTGGACAGCCGCCGCAGCGGCAGCCGTATCGGCTGCAGGTGCCGACTGTGCCACCGCCACGTTGCCGGTGCCGACCAGCAGCGCAACCGCCACCGCCTTCACCAACGCCTGTTTACGAAGAATAGTGCTGGACCCCATGGATAATTCGCCCCCGAAAGACATCGAATGGTTACCGAGCAACCGGAGCCGCCTTGCGCGGAACCAGCCTCTTGTTACATCCGTGTGTCCAAGTGTGGGAAAAGGGTACTCAGGGTCAAAAATATTTTTCCGGCGACGCGCGGCGATGGCTATTGGCGACTGCTGCGACCACCGATCAGGTTGCGATCGGCCTGCCGGCTGACCTGCAGCTGCGAGCAGCACTCCAGGAACTGCAGGAAGGAATCGGCATCATCGGCATAGAACACGCCGCTGTAGCGCTGCTCGCGGATCAACGGATCGGTCACCACGATGGGCCGCGGGTTGTAGCGGTTGAACTCGCTGATGATGTCGGCCAGGGTGTCATTGCGGAAGCTCAGGCGACGCTTGCCATCGACGGGCTCGTTCGGCACTTCCAGCGGCATGCGCAGCATGGCCTGCTGTCCCTGCGGGATGCGCGCCTGTTCGCCGGCCGACAAGGCCGCCGGGCGACCCAGCGATTCAACCTTGGCCTTGCCCGCTTCCAGCGTGGATGCGTCATCGCGCCACAGCGCTTCCAGCCAGTTGCTGTTGGCCGTCACCTTCACCTTGCCCTCGCTGACCGCCACCAGCGTGCCCGACGGCAAGCGGTTGACGGTGAAGCGCGTGCCCACCGCCTGCACAATGTTGTCACCGGCATGCACCCGGAACGGGCGGCTGCTGTCATGGGCCACGTCAAAGGTGGCTTCGCCGTCACGCAGCTCGATGTCACGCACGCCGGCACTGAAACGCACGGCGATGTACGAGGCCGGCGCCAAGGTCACCATCGAGCCATCAGCCAGGGCAATGCTGCGCTGCTCGCCAATCGCGCTGGCGTACTGGTAGACCGGTACCTCTGGCTGCAGCAGGGTCCAGCTGCCGGCCAGCAGCGCACAACCGGCAACACCGGCCACCAATGCCCAGCCCAGCCGGCGGCGACGCCCACGCGCCGTGGGCTTGTGTGGCCGCGGTGCCGCTTGCGGCACGGCGCTCGGCGCATCGTGCAGCGGCACCACGTTGTCCATGGCCCGTGCCTGCGCCAGCACGGCGTCCATATCCAGCGACTTCAGCGCCGCGCTGGAGGCCAATTCACGCTCCACCAGCTGCGCCATCAGCAGCTCTTCCAGATGCAGCGGCGAACGCGCCACCCAGGCAGCAAAACCCGCTCGGTCCGCATCGCTGGGCGTTTCGCCCATGACGAGCAACCACTCGGCGGCCTCGCGTGCTGCGCGCTCCCGGCTCTGTTGCGGCGATGTGCGATAGATATTCATGCTTTCACCCGCCCTGCCTGTCGCAGGGTCCACATCCTGTTCATCGTTCCAAGCTCGCGCGTACGTGCGCCAGCGCTTCGACACTGTATTTCTTCACCGTGTGCACGCTCAGCCCCAGCTTCTGCGCGATCTGCGCATGGCTCAGGCCTTCGCGCCGCTCCAGCAGCAGCACCGCCAGCCGGTTGGCCGGCAGCTGTGCCAGCGCATCGCCTACCTGGCGCTCGAAGAAGCCGCCGCCTTCGCTGAAAGCGGGCTGCCCCGGGTTCTCGGACACCGCATCCACCACCGTCGAGTCGTACAGCAGACGGCCCTGGCGCTGGCGCATGTTGAACTCGCTGGCCACATGCGCGGCGATGCCATAGATGTAGGCCAGTGGGTTGCGCACGGTTTCGATGTTCTGCACCCGCAGCAGGCGCAGGTAGACCTCCTGCACCAGGTCACCCAGGTCCTGCGCCTCGGCTACCCGCCGACGCAGGTAGCGGTGCAGCTCGGCGCTGTAATCGTGGACCGCCCGCGCGGCGAAATCGCGCCCCGGCTGGTCGTTCTCAGCTGCCACCATCGCCACCTCCACGGCCACATCTACGGCCCCGGGCTTTCCACCTCGTCATCACCTGCTCCCAATGGCAGGGGCGACAGACACGATGCCCCCTCGACCATGCAGTGCGTGGCAAGGGGCGATTTGGGTACTTCCGCGATACAACATGTTCAGCCAGCGATCACATGGCCGGGCAGCTTAGCCTGCCGAGGGCCTGGTGCCGGGCTTTGCCGCAACCTGGCGAGCCCCCCAGCCCCCTCCGACGCCTCCCTGGCAGCCGGGAGCGACACAAAGCAAAAGCCCGGCACTGGGCCGGGCTTCGAGCAACATCGGGGGAGAGAGAACCGGGCTGCTGGGGACGATTATCCGCAGCCCGGGTTACATCTACGTGACAGATATCACTCCACGGTAACGCTCTTGGCCAGGTTGCGCGGCTTGTCCACATCGGTGCCGCGGGCCAGTGCCGTGTGGTAGGCCAGCATCTGCACCGGGATGGTGTGGACGATGGCGCTGAGCACGCCGGCATGGCGCGGCGTGCGGATCACGTGCACGCCCTCGGAGGCGTTGAAGTTGCTGTCCTGGTCGGTGAACACGAACAGCTCACCGCCGCGCGCACGCACTTCCTGCATGTTGGACTTCACCTTTTCCAGCAGGCTGTCGTTGGGGGCGATCACCACCACCGGCATTTCCGCGTCCACCAGTGCCAACGGGCCATGCTTGAGCTCGCCGGCCGGATAAGCCTCGGCGTGGATATAGGAGATTTCCTTGAGCTTGAGCGCGCCTTCCAGGGCGATCGGATAATGCAGGCCGCGGCCAAGGAACAGCGCGTTCGACTTGCCGGCGAAACGCTCGGCCCAGGCGATGATCTGCGGCTCCAGGTTCAAGGCGTGCTGTACGCTGCCCGGCAGGTGCCGCAGCTGCTCCAGGTAGCCCGCTTCCTGCTCGGCATCAACCTTGCCGTGCAGCTTGCCCAGTACCACGGTCAGCTGGAACAGCGCTGCCAGCTGGGTGGTGAAGGCCTTGGTCGAGGCCACGCCGATCTCGGCACCGGCGCGGGTGTAGCAGACCAGTTCGCTGGCACGCGGAATCGCGCTTTCCGGCACGTTGCAGATTGACAGCGTATGCGTGTGGCCAAGCGACTTCGCGTACTTCAGCGCTTCCATCGTGTCCAGGGTTTCGCCGGACTGGGAGATGGTGACGATCAGGTGCCTGGGGTTGGCATAGGCGGCGCGGTAGCGGTATTCGCTGGCGATTTCCACGCTGCACGGCAGGCCGGCGATGGCCTCGATCCAGTAACGCGCGGTCAGGCCAGCGTAGTAGCTGGTGCCGCAGGCCAGGATCTGCACGCCTTCGATGTCCTTGAACACCGCTTCGGCATTCTTGCCGAACAGCGCTGCCGGGAAACCACCCGCATCAATCGCCGCCTCGATGGTGTCGGCCAGCGCGCGCGGCTGCTCGTGGATCTCCTTCTGCATGAAGTGGCGGTACGGGCCCAGCTCCAGCGAAGCCAGCGACACGTCCGACATGCGCTGCTCGCGCTGTGCCGGGGCGTTGTTGGCGTCGAACACGCGCACGCCCTGACGGGTCAGTTCGGCCGTGTCGCCCTCTTCCAGGAACATCACCCGGCGGGTGGCCTGCAGGATGGCCGATACGTCCGAGGCGACGAAGTTCTCGCCATCGCCCAGGCCAACCAGCAGCGGGCAGCCCATGCGTGCCACCACCATGCGCCCGGGCTCGTTCTGGCTGATCACCGCCAACGCGTAGGCGCCGGTCAGCTCCTTGACCGTGCGCTGCAGGGCGCTGAGCAGGTCATCGTGATCGGCCTTGAGGTGATGGTGGATCAGGTGGGCGATGACCTCGGTATCGGTCTGCGACTCGAATACATAGCCCAGCGCCAGCAGCTTCTCGCGCTGCTCCTCGTGGTTCTCGATGATGCCGTTGTGCACCAGCGCCACGCCCTGGCTGATATGCGGATGGGCATTGGATTCGGTGACACCACCGTGGGTAGCCCAGCGGGTATGGCCGATGCCCAGTACCGAATGGAACTGTTCGGCGATGGCCGCACCTTCCATTTCAGCGACACGGCCGGTGCGGCGCACGCGGCGGATGTGCTCGCCATCGAGCACGGCAATGCCCGAGGAATCGTAACCGCGGTATTCCAGCCGCTTGAGTCCTTCAATCAGTACCGGAACCACATCGCGATCCGCGATCGCCCCAACAATCCCGCACATGGCCTACCCATTGGTAATTACGAGCGGACATTCTAAGTCAGCCGGATCAGACAACCAGCGGACATGCCGGGACATCGGCACCCGGACACTGTCCGGGTGAGCGTCCGCGGACACCCGGACACTCACAACAGTGAATATTTTCCAAACAAATTCAATCATTTGGAGTTGGCACGCGACCTGCTTAATGGATAACAAACCCAGCAGCGAAGCCGACGATGATCCGCGACACCTCCGCCCAGGACCAGGTAAGTACCCAGCGCCCGCAACCCGTGTGGCGGCGTTACATGTGGCCGGCGGTGATCACCGCGGTGGTGGTGGCCGGCATTGGCTACGTGGTCAGCAACTGGCTGGGCGCCAGCCGCTCCTTCGACGGTGACCGCCTGCGCATTGCCGAGGTCAAGCGCGGCGACCTGGTCCGCGACATCGCTGCCGATGGCCGCGTCATCGCCGCCAACAGCCCGGTGCTGTACGCCATCTCCGCCGGCACCGTGACCTTGAAGGTGGTTGCCGGTGACGTGGTCAAGCAGGGCCAGGAGCTGGCGGTGATCGACAGCCCGGAACTGCGCAGCAAGCTGGCCCAGGAACAGGCCACCCTGGCCGGCCTGGAAGCCGAAGCCAGCCGCGCCGCGCTGGACGCCACCCTGGCCCGCGCCACCGGCGCCAAGCTGTCCGACCAGGCCGGCCTGGTGCGCACCGCTGCCGAACGCGACCTGCAACGCTACCAGCGCGGCTTCGATGGCGGCGCGGTACCACAGGTCGACCTGGCCAAGGCCCAGGACGAACTGAAGAAGGCCCAGATCGAACTGCAGCACGCCCAGCAGGACGCCAGCCTGCAAAGCCAGGGCGCAAGCCTGGACGCGCGCAACAAGCGCTTGATGGCGGATCGCCAGGAAGCGGTGGTGGCTGAAGTGAAGCGTCAGGTGGATGCGCTGACCCTGCGCGCCCCCTTCGATGGCCAGGTCGGCCAGGTGCAGGCGACCCAGCACACCCAGGTGGCCGCCAACGCCCCGATCCTGGGCGTGGTCGATCTGTCGCGCTTCGAGATCGAAATCAAGGTGCCGGAAAGCTTCGCCCGTGACCTCGCCCTCGGCATGCCGGCCCAGCTCACCAGCGGCTCCGGCCAGCCGTTCCCGGGCGAGATCGCCGCGGTGTCGCCGGAAGTGGTGAACGGTGAAGTCGTCGCCCGCCTGCGCTTCTCCGACAAGCAGCCGCCCGGCCTGCGCCAGAGCCAGCGCATGAGCGCACGCATCCTGCTGGATACCCGCAACAACGTGCTCAAGGTCGAGCGTGGTCCGTTCGTCGAGCAGTCCGGTGGTCGCTACGCCTATGTGGTCAGCGGCGGCACCGCGGTGCGTCGTCCGATCCAGACCGGCGTCAGCAGCCTGGGCGAAGTCGAGATCGTCTCTGGCCTGCAGCCGGGCGAGAAGATCGTTGTCTCCGGCGCCGATCTGTTCGGCGACATCGAACGCGTGTCGATCAATTGATAGGGGCCGGGAATGGGGATTCGGGAATCGTGATGGGAAACAGCTGCAGGCGTCCGGGTTGTCGTGAACCCTGCCGTCCACGCTGTAGCCCTCGAATTCCCGCCCCCATCGCCGGACCTGGCTACACCCATTCAAACGCAGTCCCAGCACACCGCTCCACCCACCACATTCCCCGTCGCTGAAAGGAATACCCATGCTCCATATGCAATCCGTCTCCAAGGTCTTCCGCACCGAACAGGTCGAAACCCATGCGCTGCGTTCGCTGGACCTGCATGTGCGCGAAGGCGAATTCGTCGCGGTCACCGGCCCCTCGGGCTCGGGCAAGACCACCTTCCTCAACATCGCCGGCCTGCTGGAAACCTTCACCAGCGGCCAGTACCTGCTGGATGGCCAGGACGTCAGCCATCTCGGCGACGACGCCCGCTCGCGCCTGCGCAACCAGAAGATCGGCTTCATCTTCCAGGGCTTCAACCTGATCCCCGACCTCAACCTGTTCGACAACGTCGATGTGCCGCTGCGCTACCGCGGCATGCCCTCGGCCGAGCGCAAGCAGCGCATCGAGAAGGCATTGACCGACGTCGGCCTGGGCTCGCGCATGAAGCACTATCCGGCTGAACTGTCAGGCGGCCAGCAGCAGCGTGCGGCCATCGCCCGTGCCCTGGCTGGCAGCCCGCGCCTGCTGCTGGCCGACGAACCGACCGGCAACCTGGATACGCAGATGGCACGTGGCGTCATGGAGCTGCTGGAAGAGATCAACAGCCAGGGCACCACCATCGTCATGGTCACCCATGATCCGGAACTGGCCGCACGCGCCCAGCGCAACGTGCACATCGTCGATGGCCAGGCCACCGACCTGATCCGCGAGCCGGTGCTGGCACACGCCGCCCGCATCGCCGCCGTTGCCGACAACCAGGGCTGATCCCGCGCATGTCGCTGTTCGCCTACCACCTCCGCCAAGGCCTGCGCAGCCTGCGCCGCACCCCCGTGCTGACCGCACTGATGGTGCTGTCGATTGCGATGGGCATTGGTGCGTCGATGACCACGCTGACGGTGAAGCACCTGCTCTCTGGCGATCCACTGCCCGGGCGCAGTGGGCAGATCTACTACCCGCAGGTGGATGCATCGACGCGCGGCGAGCGGGCGCGGCGCGAGCCATTGGACATGCTCGACTACACCTCGGCGACGGACCTGTGGCGTGACGGTCCGGCCGATCGCAAGGCTTTGGTGGTGGACAGCCCCGTCAAGTTATCCGCTCCCGGTAGCCAAGAGCCGGCGATGATGACCACGTTGCTGTCCACCACCGCCGATTTCTTCCCGATGTTCCAGGTACCGATGGCCTACGGCGCCGGTTGGTCGGCCGAGGATGACCAGCGCCGCGCCCGCGTGGCGGTGATTTCCTCGGAGTTGAACCAGCGCCTGTTCGACGGCAAGGACAGCACCGGCAAGATGCTGCGCATCCGCGACAGCGAAGTGCGCATCATCGGCGTGCTCGCGCCGTGGCGCCCATCGCCCCTGTTCTACACCGTCGCCGGCGGCCGCTTCGCGCAGGGCGACACCGCCGACTACTACCGGCAGGTCGAAGACGTAATGGTGCCGTTCTTCACCGGCCTGCAGATCAACGCCGGCAACTTCCGCCAGTTCACCTGCAACAAGCTGCCCGAGAAACCCGGCTACCTGGAAAACACCGATTGCGTGTGGCTGCAGCTATGGGTGCAACTGGACAGCGCCGCAAAGGTTGCGGCCTACCAACAACACCTGCAGGCCTATGTGCAGCAGCAACAGCAGCTGGGCCGCATCAGCCAGCCCGAGCTGACGCGCCTGCGCAGCCTGATGGAGTGGATGGACTACAACGGCGTGGTGCCGCGTGACGTCAAGCTGCAGGCATGGATGGCGCTGGCCTTCCTGGTCATCTGCCTGTTCAACACGATCGGCCTGCTGCTGGCCAAGTTCCTGCGCCGCACCGGCGAGATCGGTGTGCTGCGCGCACTCGGCGCGACCCGCGCGATGGTGTTCCAGCAATGCCTTATCGAGGCCGCACTGATCGGCGTTGGCGGCGCGGTGCTGGGCCTGCTGTTCACCCTGGTCGGCTTGTGGAGCATCCGCCAGCAGCCACTGGCCTACGCCGACATGGTGCAGCTGGACATGAGCATGCTTGGCCTCACCTTCGCCACCGCGGTGACCACCACCGTCCTTGCTGGACTGCTGCCGGCGCTGCGCGCCGCGCGCATCGATCCGGCCCTGCAGATCAAGGCGCTGTAAGCGATGACCCTGGATATCAAACCCATCATCAGCACGCTGTCGCGGCATCGCATCGCCGCCAGCCTGATCGTGCTCGAAATCGCACTGGCCTGCGCGGTGCTGTGCAATGCCTTGTTCCTGGCCGCGTCGCGGATGGAGCTGATCGGCATGACCAGCGGCGTCGACGAGGCGTCCATCGCGACACTGAGCCTGCTCGACTGTGACGCCTGCAAAGAGGTGGACGTGAACAGCCGCTGGTTGCAGCAGCTTCGTGGCCAGGCCGGCGTGCAGGCGGTGGGCGTCCTCAACGCCGTACCGTTTGGCCAGCGCGCCGGCACCGCTGGCGTCTCGCTGGATCCGGAAGGCAAGCACCATGGCGGCGTGCCGCATTTCTACCTGATGGACGCAGGTGCCATCGATGCCTTGCAGCTGAAGCCGGTACAGGGCCGCATGTTCAGCGATGCCGACTACCAGCCGGTGGAGAACTTCCTGCCGGCGCACGCGCAGGTCTGGATCACCCAGGCCTTTGCCAGGCATCTGTGGCCGGGCCAGGACCCGCTGGGCAAACAATTGTGGATGGGCGACTACCAGCTCACCGTGGCCGGTGTACTGGCACATTTCTCGCGGCCGGACCCAGGCCGCAGCGAGAACGGCCTGGCTGGCATGGAGTGGTCGGTGATCGTGCCGGTAACCACCGATGCGCAGGCCGGCACCTATGTGATGCGCGCCAACCCGCGCGACCTGCAGCGTATCGTCAGCGACGCCGTTGCCGCCGCGCCCAAGGTCACCCCGGAGGCGATCATCTCCGCCGACTACAGCAAGCCGCTGCAGGAACTGCGCGAGGTCTACTTCCAGCAGGATCGCAGCATGACCCGCCTGCTGCTGGGCATCTGCCTGGTGATGTTGCTGGTCACCGCGCTGGGCATCATCGGCCTGGCCAGCTTCTGGGTGCAGCAGCGCACCAAGCAGATCGGCGTGCGCCGTGCCCTGGGTGCGACCCGCCGCCAGATCATCAGCTACTTCCAGACCGAGAACCTGCTGTTGACCAGCGCCGGCATCGTGCTCGGCATGCTGTTGGCCTACACCGGCAACCAGTTGTTGATGCATTACTTCGAAATTCCCCGGCTGCCGCTGTATTACCTGCCGCTGGGTGCCGTACTGCTGTGCTTGCTGGGCCAGGCCGCCGTCATCGGCCCTGCCCTGCGCGCTGCTTCCATCCCGCCCATCGTCGCCACGCGCAGCGCCTGAGCTGCCAAGGATCGTCCATGTTCAGTTACTACTTCAAACTTGCGCTGCGCAGCTTCGGCCGCAACAAGATCCTGACCGCATTGATGGTATTGGCCATCGCGCTCGGCATCGGCGCGGCGATGACCACCCTGACGGTGTTCAAGGTGCTGTCCGGTGACCCGATCCCGCACAAGAGCGATCGTCTGTTCTATGTGCAGCTGGATCCCTACACCAAGGAAGGCTACAAGCCGGGCGAAGAGCCCGAGATGCAGATGACGCGCTTCGACTCCGAAGAACTGCTGCGACAGAAGAAGGCGCCGCGCCAGGCGATGATGACCGGCGGCAGCGGCATCGTCGACCCGCGCATCGATGCGCTCAAACCCTTCAGCATCAGCATGCGCTACACCTCGGCCGACTTCTTCCCGATGTTCGATACGCCGTTCGCGTTCGGCCAGGGCTGGAGCAGTGACGAGGACCAGGGCCGCAGTCGCGTCGCGGTCATCAGCGACACCCTCAATGACAAGTTGTTCAAGGGCGAGAACAGCGTCGGCAAGGAAGTGCTGGTCGAGGGCAATGCCATGCGCATCGTCGGCGTGCTCAAGGAATGGAAGCCCGCCCCCAAGTTCTACGACCTGTACTCGGGCAAGTTCGACTCCGAGGAAGATGTCTACCTGCCCTTCAGCACTGCGCTGGAGCTCAAGCTGGGCCGCAATGGCAGCATGAACTGCTTCGGCCGCGAGCTGGTCAATGACGCCACCGCAGTGAACGTGCCGTGCTCGTGGATCCAGTACTGGGTCGAGCTGAACTCGCCTGGCGATGCCAAGGACTTCAAGGCCTACCTGGACAATTACTCCGAACAGCAGCGTGCGGCTGGCCGCTTCGAGCGCCCGGCCAACACCCGCCTGCGTGATGTCATGGACCTGATGGAATACCGCAATGCGGTGCCGGGCGACGTGCGTCTGCAGATGTGGCTGGCCTTCGGTTTCCTGCTGGTCTGCCTGGTCAATACCGTTGGCCTGCTGCTGGCCAAGTTCCTGCGTCGCAGCGGTGAGATCGGCGTGCGCCGTGCACTGGGTGCCAGCCGCGCCGAAATCTTCAAGCAGTGCCTGATCGAGGCCGGCACGATTGGCCTGGCCGGCGGCCTGCTCGGACTGGTGTTCGCCTTGTTTGGCCTGTGGGCGGTACGTCAGCGCCCGGCCGAGTACGCCTCGCTCGCACACCTGGATGGCTCGATGCTGCTGGTCACCTTCGCCCTGGCCGTGTTCGCCAGCATGCTCGCCGGCATCCTGCCTGCCTGGCGTGCCATGCAGGTGGCCCCGGCACTGCAACTCAAGAGCCAGTGAAGCAGGAACGAGTGAAGAGGAGTGAGAAATGAGAGAAATCCAGATCGCACCTCCTCTTCACCACGTTTGCGGACGCCCTCATAGAGGCAGTGCGTTCGGCTGAGACAGAGAAGCATGTTTGCCGCTTCCCCTTTTCACTCCTCACTCCTCTTCACTCACTTCTCGCTTCCTTGGAGATACCTCATGGAAATCCGCCCCATCCTCTCCACGCTGTCGCGGCACAAGACAGCCGCCGCGCTGATCGTGCTGGAGATCGCGCTGAGCTGCGCCATCATCTGCAACGCACTGTTCATCGTGTCGCAGCGCATCGACGCCATGCAGCTGGCCAGCGGCATCGATGACAACCACCTGATCGAGATCGGCCTGAGCGGCATTGGTGAGCAGGTTGATGCCGACGCCCGCACCGCCGAAGACATCGCCTCGCTGCGTGGCATCCCCGGCGTCGAGAGCGTGGCCATCGTCAACCAGCTGCCGTTCCAGGGCGGCTCCTGGAACACTTCGCTGGCAGCCACCGCGGAGCCCGAAGCGCAGTCGATCAATGGTGCCCAGTACATGGTGGGCGAGAACGCGCTCAAGACCCTGGGTGTCAAGCTGGTCGCCGGCCGCGATTTCAATGCCGATGAATACCAGAGCAGCGATGTGCTGGAGAAGGTGGAAGACCTGGGCAAGCTGAAAGCACCGGCCATTCTTACCGAAGCCATGGCCAAGCAGTTCTTCCCGGACGGCAATGCGGTGGGCAAGACCCTGTACATGGCCAACATCCCGGTCACCGTGGTTGGCGTGGCACAGACCCTGCTGCGTCCGAACATGCAGGACAACAATCGCACCCACTCGCTCATCTTCCCGATCCGCATGAACTTCTCCAACGGCGGCCGCTACATCCTGCGCGTCACCGAGCCGGGACGTCGTGACGAAGTGCTGAAGCAGGCATTGGCGACGCTGGACAAGAACGATCCGAACCGCCTGGTCTGGACCAAGCAGACCGTTGAGGAAAAGCGTGCCAAGAACTTCGCCAACGACCGCGACATGATCGGCCTGCTGCTGATCGTCAGTGGCCTGCTGTTGCTGGTGACCGCGCTGGGCATCATCGGCCTGGCCAGCTTCTGGGTGCAGCAACGCACCAAGCAGATCGGTATCCGCCGCGCACTGGGTGCTACCCGCGCGCAGATCCTGCGCTACTTCCAGACCGAGAACTTCCTGCTGGCCGGCATCGGCATCGTGGTCGGCATGTTGCTGGCCTACCTGCTCAACCAGTGGCTGATGGGCCGCTACGAGCTGCCGCGCCTGCCGCTGCTGTACCTGCCGGTAGGCGCGGTACTGCTGTGGCTGTTGGGCCAGATCGCAGTGTTCGGCCCGGCCCGCAAGGCAGCATCGATTCCACCGGCGGTAGCCACCCGCAGCACCTGATACGTCAGCTCAAGGAAGGGACATGTTCGGCTATTACCTGCAATTGGCGTGGCGCGGCTTCGGCCGCAACAAGGTGTTGACAACCTTGATGGTGCTGACCATTGCTGTCGGCATCGGCGCGACCATGACCACCCTTGGCCTGTACTTCGTCTTGTCAGGGGATCCAATTCCACGCAAGAGCCAGCAGCTGTTCTACCCGCAGCTGGAACCGCGCAGCCTGGGCAAGGACGCCACGCTGGAATCGGACCCGCTGGAGCAGATGACCCGCTATGACGCCGAGGAGTTGCTGCGACAGAAGCGCGCTGACCGCCAGGCAGTGATGACGGCCGGCTCGGTGACGGTGCTGCCCACCGGCAGCGCCGCCCAGCCGTTCCGGGCAATGGCACGCTACACCTCGGCGGACTTCTTCCCGATGTTCGAGGTGCCGCTGGCGGCCGGCAACGCATGGAGTCCGGCCGAGGATGACAGCCGTGCGCTGGTGGCGGTCATCGATCGCAAACTGGCGCAGCGGCTGTATGGAAGCGAGGACGCCATCGGTAAAGAACTGCGTCTGCCACAGGGCGTGTTCCGCGTGGTCGGGCTGCTCGGCAGGTGGAAGCCCACACCGCGCTTCTACGACCTGACCAGTCAGCGCTATGGCGGTGACGAGCAGGTGCTGCTGCCGTTCTCCAGCTCGCGCGCGCTGAAGCTGGACACCCAGGGCAGCATGAACTGCTGGGGCAGCAGCGATGACGGCGACGGCAACCGCGGCCTGACTGCGCCATGTGCCTGGCTGCAGTACTGGGTGGAGCTGGACACGCCGCAGAAGGCAGGCGATTACCTGAAGTACCTGGCCGACTATTCCGATACGCAGCGCGCCAGCGGGCGCTTCGAACGTCCCACCAACGTGCGCCTGCACAACGTGATGGGCTGGCTGGATTTCAACCGCATCGTGCCCAACGACGTGCGCCTGCAGATGTGGCTGGCCTTTGGCTTCCTGCTGGTGTGCCTGATCAACACCATCAGCCTGTTGCTGGCCAAGTTCCTGCGCCGCAGCGGCGAGATCGGTGTACGCCGGTCGCTGGGCGCTTCACGCGCGGACATCTTCAAGCAATGCCTCACCGAAGCCGGTTTGATCGGGCTTGCTGGCGGCGTGCTGGGGCTTGGTTTTGCCGCGATGGGCCTGTGGCTGATCCGCCAGCAACCGGACGAGTACGCAAAGCTGGCGCAGATGGATGTCACCACCCTGTGGATGACCTTCGTGCTGGCAGTGGGCGTGAGCCTGGTCGCCGGCCTCCTGCCGGCCTGGCGGGCCATGCAGATTCCCCCCGCATTGCAGCTCAAGAGCCAATGACGCGGTGGCATTGAATCCACCCCGTCAGCAACGGCAGCTTCCGCCGCCACGGAGAACCCCCTTGGACATCCGCCCCACCCTGTCGATGCTGTCCCGCCAGAAGATTGCCGCACTGCTGGTCGTGTTCGAGATCGCGATCAGCTGCGCCATCATCTGCAACGCGGTCTTCATCATCAGCAACCGCGTTGCACAGCTACAGCTGAAAAGCGGCGTGGCCGAGGACGAGCTGGTCTACCTGGCCACCAGCAGCCTGCTGCCGGACGTCAACTACGATGCGCTGCGCAAGCAGGACCTGGCCGCACTTGCCGCCGTCCCCGGCGTGAAGGCAGTCAGCAGCATCAACCAGATCCCGTATGGCAGCAATGTCTGGGGCTCGGGCATCCGCCTGCAGCCGAACCAGACACGCCCGACGGTACATGCCACCAATTACATGGACGACGGCCAGTTGCTGCCGACCTTTGGCCTGCAACTGCGCGAGGGCCGCGGCTTCAAGCCCGACGAGTACCTGGAGAACAGCGCTTTTGCTGGTGGCGATGCCGATCCTGTCGTACCCAGCGTGCTGTTGAGCCACTCGCTGGCCAGGTCCCTGTTCCCGGATGGCAACGCGGTGGGCAGCAACATCTATGTCTGGGGCAGCAAGCCAACCCAGGTCGTGGGCGTGATTGATGACCTGCTGGCACCCGGCGAGGCTGGCGAGTTCAGCAACCGCTTCGACAGCATGGTGTTCCCGGTCCGCGTCTCCAACGGTGCCTATGCGCTGCGCACCCGCCCCGAGCAGCGCGAGGCCGTGCTGAAGGCCGCCATCGCCGCGTTGAACAAGGCCGATCCCAACCGCATCATCGAGGAGCAGGGCACCGTGTCGCACATGCGTGACGCCTTCCAGCACCGTGATCGCTCGGTGATCTGGCTGTTGCTTGCGGTCTGCATCGCGCTGCTGGCGGTTACTGCCTTCGGCATCGTCGGCCTTGCCAGCTTCTGGGTGCAGCAGCGCACGCGCCAGATCGGCATCCGCCGCGCCCTCGGTGCAACCCGCAAGCACATCCTGCGCAATTTCCAGCTTGAGAACCTGCTGCTGAGCAGTGCCGGCACCTTCGTGGGGCTGATCCTGGCCTATGCACTGAACATGTTCCTGATGAGCCGGTACGAACTGCCACGCCTGCCGCTGATGTATCTGCCGGTGGCGGCGGTGCTGTTGCTGTTGCTGGGGCAGATCGCCGTGCTTGGCCCCGCGCGTCGTGCAGCGGCCGTGCCACCGGCGGTCGCCACCCGCGCCGCCTGATCCTCTTCCACTGTTTCCCGGAGTCACCCGATGAAAACCAAGCTGACCTGCCTGCTACTGATGCTCTGTTCGCTGCCGATGGTCCCCGCGCACGCCGCTGATGCCGACAATACCAGCCTGCACGACACCATCGCCGCACTTGACCACGGCATGTTCGACAGCTTCAACCACTGCAATGATCCGGCCCAATTCGAGAAGCATGCCGGCTATTTCGATACGGCGGTCGAGTTCTACCACGACAATGGCGGGGTCACCTGGACCCGCGAGGCAATGCTGGCGAACACCCGCAAGCATGTCTGCGGCAACTACACCCGACAGTTGCTGCCCGCCACGCTGGAGGTATTCCCGATCAAGGATTTCGGCGCGATCGAACAAGGCCAGCACCAATTCTGCGATCTGAAGGGCGAACACTGTGATGGCGTGGCCGACTTCGTCATCGTCTGGCGCCTGCGTGATGGTCAGTGGCAGGCGACGCGGGTGCTGAGCTACGCGCACCGCGCGGCGACTCCATGAACTACAGACCGGTGCCGGGCAGCACAGCCGCCCCCACAAGGACGACGCAACGAGCAGCTCACCGCGTGGCACTTCTGGACCTCGACAGGGCACTTTCACAACTCCCGCCCAACCCGTTCGGCAACGTGTAATGTGCTGACTTCAGCGCCCGCGCTGCGTCCCTTCATCTTCTTCTGCGACAACCGATGCCACAGATCCTGATCATCGACGACAACACCGCCGTGGCCACCGCGCTGGACGTGCTGTTCTCCCTGCACGATATCGACACCCGCCATGCCACCTCGCCGGACCAGGGCCTGGCGATGCTGGCTGAACATGAATTCGATCTGGTCCTGCAGGACATGAACTTCACCGCCGACACCACCTCCGGCGAGGAAGGCCAGGATCTGTTCCGCCGTATCCGCCAGGCGCATCCGGACCTGCCGGTGATCCTGCTGACCGCCTGGACGCACCTGGACAGCGCGGTGGAACTGGTCAAGGCCGGTGCCTCCGACTACCTGGCCAAACCCTGGGACGACGGTCGCCTGCTGACCACGGTCAACAACCTGCTGGAACTGGCCGAGGCGCGCCGTGAGCTGGCCCGCCGTCGCGCCCGCGAGCAGCGCCAGCAACAGGCCCTGCACGATCGCTACGACCTGCGCGGGCTGGTGTTCGCCGATCCCTCCAGCGAGCGCATCATCGCCCTCGCCTGCCAGGTCGCGCGCTCGGAACTGCCGGTGCTGATCACCGGCCCCAACGGCGCCGGCAAGGAAAAGATCGCCGAAATCATCCAGGCCAATTCCGCGCACAAGAAGGGCCCATTCGTCGCACTGAACTGCGGCGCCATTCCCTCCGAGCTGATCGAAGCCGAACTGTTCGGTACCGAGGCCGGCGCCTACACCGGCGCCAACAAGGCCCGCGAGGGCAAGTTCGAGGCAGCCGATGGCGGCACCTTGTTCCTGGATGAGATCGGCAACCTGTCGCTGACCGGGCAGATGAAACTGCTGCGCGTGCTGGAGACCGGACGCTTCGAGCGGCTGGGCTCCAACCGCGAGCGACAGGTGAAGGTACGCGTGGTCAGCGCCACCAATGCCGACCTGCCGGCGATGATCCGTGCGGGCAGCTTCCGCGAAGATCTCTACTACCGGCTCAATACGGTCGAGCTGAGCCTGCCGCCGCTGGCTGAGCGCCGCGAGGACATCCTGCCACTGGCGCAGTACTTCCTCGCCGACGGCAAGCCGCTGTCGGCACCGGCATTGCAGGCGCTGCAGCGCCACAACTGGCCGGGCAACGTGCGCGAGCTGCGCAATGTGATCCAGCGCGCCGCCCTGCTCGCGCAGGGCCCGCGTATCGAAGTCGCCGACCTCAACCTGCCACGTGCGCCCGCAAGGCCCACTGCAGCTGCTGACGAGCCTGACCGCGAGCACATCGTCAGCGCATTGGAACGTGCCGGCGGCGTCATCGCCCAGGCCGCCGCCGAGCTCGGCCTGAGCCGACAGGCGCTGTACCGGCGCATGGATCGCCACGGCATTCCGCGCGAGTGAGCACACACCCGTGATAACCCGCTCCTTCACCTTCACCCTGTTCCTGCGCCTGCTGCCAGTGCTGGCGCTCGCAGCGGCCTTGCCGTGGTTCCTGGCGTACTGGATGGACCGCGGCTGGGTGGTGGTATGCGTTTCCACCGTGTTCCTGCTCGCTGCGATGTGGTGGGCGTTGAGACGCGCCACCGCGCCGATCCGCTCGCTGCTGCGGGCGCTGGCCGGTACCACCAGCAGTTATCGCGACGGCGAGTTCAACTTCGGCGTGCATTGGCGCGGCCATGACGAATTCGCACAGCTGGTGCAGGCCCATGCCGAGCTGGGTGATGTGCTGCGCGAGCAGCGGCAATCGCTGGTTCAGCGCGAGCTGCTGCTCGACACCATGGTGCAGAACACGCCGGTGGCGATGCTGCTGCTCACCGATGGTGGCGATGGCGTACAGCGTGTGACCTTCTCCAACACTGCGGCACGCAAGCTGCTGCACGGTGGCTGGAAGCTTGAAGGCCAGCGCATGCACGAGTTGCTGGAGAACATGCCGATCGAACTGCGCAATGCCATCGCCCGTGGCGGCGACAGCCTGTTCGCCGTGCGCGATCCAGACGCAGCCGAGGACGATGACGACGACGAGCAGATCTACCACCTGTCGCGTCGCGCCTTCCATTTGAACGGGCGGCCCCACGAGCTGCTGCTGCTGCGCCTGCTCACCGCCGAGCTGCGCCGCCAGGAAGTGCAGACCTGGAAGAAGGTGATTCGGGTGATCAGCCACGAGCTCAACAACTCGCTGGCACCGATTGCCTCGCTGGCGCATTCCGGTGCCGAGCTTGTGCGGCGCGGACGCCATGATCGCCTTGAAGATATCTTCGGCACGGTGGAAGAACGCGCACGTCACCTGGAAGGTTTCATCCGCGGCTACGCACGCTTCGCCAAGCTGCCGCAGCCGCAGCTGCAGACCGTTGCCTGGAGCCAGTTCCTGCATGGCCTGCAGCAGCAGATCAGCTTCCGCATGGCGCCAATGGTCGACGAACAGTACAGCCGTCTGGATCAGTCGCAGTTCTCCCAGGCCTTGTTGAACCTGCTGAAGAATGCGCATGAAGCGGGGGCGGACAATGGTGCGCCGGACGATTCGGTGGAGGTGCGCATCGCGCGACTGCCCAACTGGCTGCGCATCGAGGTATTGGATCGCGGCACCGGCATGAACGAGGCGGTGCTGCAGAACGCGTTGATGCCGTTCTATTCAACCAAGCGCAACGGTACCGGATTGGGTTTGGCATTGACCCGCGAGATCATCGAAGCCCACGGCGGCCGCATCTCCCTGCAGAACCGCAAGGATGGCGGCCTGTGCGTGGCGATCCTGCTGCCACATGACTAAGCGAGTATGGTTGGGTTTGCGCTTGTGGGAGCGGCGTAAGCCGCGAAGCTGATACCGCATCAGCGACCACACTAGCGGTTGATCTGAAAATATCCTGGCTTCGCGGCTTACGCCGCTCCTACAAATTGGCGGGGTCATGGAGAATGTTCTGCCGAGCATGGCTCGGCACTACGCCCCCTCCCTTTGGCTGCAGGGGAGGGGTTGGCTTTACCGCTTCTGATCTTGCATCGGCTTCGCGGCTTACGCCGCTCCCACAAAAACGCTTGGCACTCACTCCAACGTTCGCCGCATTGCCAGACGCAGCTCCATTGGAAAACCTGCCGCCGCCTCCGCCGCCATCACCTCGCGCATGCCCGTGCTCCATGCGTGCGCTGGCCATTCACTGAAACCCTCGCTGGCATAGAAGGGCGCATTCCAGGCCACGTCGCTCAAGGTGGTGAGCACCGCCCGGCGATGTCCGGACGCCCTCGCCTGCTGCAACGCTTGCCGCAGCAAGGCACGGCCGAGGCCCTTGCGGCCATGCGCCGGTGCCACGTCCATCTGCTGGATATGGAAATCCTCGCCCAGCACACCTGCCATCAGGTAGCCGGCCAGCGCGCCCTCACTGACAACTACCCACAGCATTCCGTGTTGCCAGGCCTGTTCAAACAACGCCGGCTCAGTCGGGCTTGCAGCAAACACTGCCGCTGCGCGATGCCCACGCAGACGTTCACCCGCCTGCGCTTCGATCAATGGCAGCAGCGCGAGCTCGTCGCGCTGCGCCAACCTTGGCTCAGGACTTCTTGACAGGGCGCACCCAGCCTTCGATCGTCTGCTGGCGGGTGCGTGCCACCGTCAGCTTGCCTTCCGGCGCATTGCGGGTGATCACCGAACCGGCACCAATGGTGGCGCCATCGGCAATGGTCAGCGGCGCCACCAGCGAGCTGTTGGAGCCGATGAATACCTTGTCGCCTATCGTGGTCTGGAACTTGTTCACGCCATCGTAGTTGCAGGTGATGGTGCCGGCACCGATATTGGTGCCGCTGCCGATCACCGCATCACCGAGGTAGGTGAGGTGGTTGGCCTTGCTGCCCTTGCCCAGCGTCACCTTCTTGGTTTCCACGAAGTTGCCCACGTGCACGCCATCGGCCAGCACCGTGCCCGGGCGCAGCCGCGCGAACGGACCGATCTGTGCGGCACCTTCGCTGACAACGCCTTCCAGATCACAGTGCGGACGCACTTCGGTACCCGCGCCAAGCTTGACGTCCTTGAGCCGCACGAAGGCACCGATGCTGACACCATCGCCCAACTCGACCTCGCCTTCCAGGATGACGTTGGCATCGATCTGTACATCGCGACCAACCTTCACCGTACCGCGTTGATCAAAGCGCGAAGGGTCCAGCAGACGCGCGCCCTGCTCGCACAGTGCCTTGGCCGCGCGCAGCTGCCAGGCGCGCTCCAGCTGCGACAGCTGCCACGGATCATTCGCGCCTTCGGCTTCCTGCGCGTCGGCAACCAGCACCAGCTCGGCCGGCGCGTACTCGCTGGCGGCGGAGGCAAACACGTCGGTCAGGTAGTACTCGCCCTGCGCGTTGCTATTGGACAGGCCGGACAGCCAGCGGCGCAGCGCGGTGGATTCGGCGGTGATGATGCCGGTGTTCACGGTGCGGATCCGCTTCTGCTCGTCGTTGGCATCCTTCTGCTCGACGATGGCCGCGACCTTGCCCTCGGCATCGCGGACGATACGGCCATACCCCGAGGGGTCGTCCAGCTCGGCCACCAGCACCGCCAGGCGGGGGCCGTTCTCCAACAAGGCAGCCAGGGTCTGCGCGCGCATCAACGGCACATCGCCGTACAGCACCAGCACCTGCGCCGTGTCCGGCACCTGTGGCATCGCCTGCAGGACTGCATGGCCGGTACCCAGCTGCTGGCTCTGTTCGGCCCACAGCAGGTCCTGCTGGTCGTCGAAGGCGGCACGCACGGCTTCACCGCCGTGGCCGTAGACCACGTGGATGCCGGCCGGCTGCAGTTCGCGTGCGGTGGCAATCACGTGCGCCAGCATCGGTTGCCCGGCGATGGGTTGGAGCACCTTGGGCAACAGCGATTTCATGCGCTTGCCGGCGCCGGCGGCGAGGATGATGACGTGCAGCGGCTGGGTCATGCGTGGAACTTCCTTCGAGAGTCTCGGGATTCTAAGCGCATGGGGTTAGCATTGCAGGCCGTCCATCAAGCCTGCGCAACCATGAGCCTGCTCCGCCAAGGCAGCCAGTACATCGCCATTGGCCTGCTGCAGCTTGCGCTGGATTGGGCCGTATTCGTCGCCGCCACCGCCTTGGGAGTGCCGGTGGCGCCGGGCAACCTGCTGGGGCGGGTCAGTGGCGCGCTGCTCGGCTTCTGGCTCAATGGACGCTACACCTTCGCCGCACAGGGCGAGCAACGTCACGGCTGGAAACGCTTCGCGCGCTTTCTGGTCTTGTGGTTGCTGCTGACCGCCATCAGCACCGGGCTGATCGATTGGGTGGCACAGTCGTTGGGCCTGCAATACGCCTGGTTGGCCAAGCCGGTGGTCGAGGTCAGCCTGGCTGGCCTGAGCTTCGTGCTGTTGCGGCATGTGGTGTACCGCTGACTCGACCAACAGTGCGGTAGTGCCGAGCCATGCTCGGCAGGGGGCATCCCCAGCCAGAAGCACCCCTCCCCAGCCCTCCCCTTCGCTGCGCGAAAGGGAGGGGGTAGTGCCGAGCCATGCTCGGCAGGGGGCATTCCCAGCCAAGAGCCCCCCTCCCCAACCCTCCCCTTCGCTGCGCGAAAGGGAGGGGGTAGTGCCGAGCCATGCTCGGCAGGGGGCATTCCCAGCCAAGAGCACCCCTCCCCAACCC
>NZ_JBRREA010000035.1:0-43326 GCF_056759975.1 Stenotrophomonas sp. STEN031 | reverse complement strand
GACGAGACAGGGATGTCTCGTCGAAAAAACCTGCCAGCGGAGTGGACCCGCGCCGCATAGCGGTGTGGGCGCGGAGGCAGGGTGTGTTTCTTTTGGTTATCTTTTCTTTGCACAAGCAAAGAAAAGTAACTCGCTCCCCGCAGGGGAGTGAAAGCTCTTGATCTTGATCTTGATCTTGCTATTGCTTAGCGCAACAACCGAAGCCAAAGCCAAAGCTCCCCCCATCCGCCCTTCGGGCCCCCCCGCCTTCGCGGGGGCAGGCCCTTTATTCCCCCGCAGGCGGGAGAAGGGAGTCTTCATGCACTTCTTGCCTTGCCCCAAAAGCAGAAGGGCCGCAATGCGGCCCTTCCTTCAAGCAATCTCAGCTAACTCACTTCTCAAGCAACGGCTTGCGCGGGAAACGCTCCTCGCGCATCGCAGCGTTGTAAACAAACGACGCCACAATCGCCGCCGCCTGCTTCAGATCCTCCGCCTCGGCGTGATCCCAGGTATCCAGATGGCTGTGGTGCACATTGCTGAAATAGTCCAGACGGTCCTGCACGAACTGGAAGCCCGGCAGACCTACCCGGTCATAACTGATGTGATCCGTGCTGCCGGTATTGCGCGACACCACCGTGGTTGCACCCACATCGTTGAACGGCTTCAACCACGCCTCGAAGATCGGCATCGCCGCCATGTTTTCCTGCGCATAGATACCGCGGAACCGACCCGAACCATTGTCCATGTTGAAGTAGACCTGGAACTTGTCGTAATCACGCAGCTTCTGCAGCGCCCCGGTCGGCTCGCGCAGCGACGCTGGCAGCGCCTTCTGCGCCGCATCGGTCGGCTCCGGATAACGCGCGAAGTGCTGCGCCACATACGCCTGCGAACCAATCAGGCCCTGCTCCTCACCGCTCCACAAGGCCACCCGGATGGTCCGCTTCGGCTTGGCACCCACCGCCTTGAGGATGCGCATCGCCTCCATCATCACCGCCACGCCGGCGGCATTGTCGGCCGCGCCAGTGCCGGTGTGCCAGGAATCCATGTGCGCGCCCAGCATCACGATCTCATCGGCCTTGCTGCTGCCACGGATCTCGGCCAGGGTGTTGTGGCCTGGCTGGTTGCTGTCATCGGTGAAGCGCGCCTGCACATCCACCCGCAGCTTGACGCTCTGCTTGTCCTTCAGCGCACGCACCAGCGGATTGAAATGCTCGGCGATCATCGCCAGCTCGGGGATGCCCACCGACTCGCCGGCCTTGCGCGAACCACCACCGGCCACGCGGATGATGCCGTTGTCCCAGCCACTGATGCTGATCGCCGCCAGCGCACCTTCCTCGACGAAGAACGCATTGACCGCCTTGCCCAGCTCCTGGCGCTCGTTGTACTCCTTCACCCGCTTGGCACGGTCTTCCTCGGCCGTCTTGGGAATGGTGAAGGCCTGCAGGCCTTCCAGCGAGGTGGCATCGTGGCGATGCGAATCAGACTCCGTGCCACGCTTGTACTCACGCGCATCGCCCAGCAACAGGATCTTGCCGCGCAGCTTGCCCTTGTACTTTTCCAGATCCGCCAGCTTCTTGATGTCGACCTGGATCAGCTCACCTTCCACCGGACCGTTGGTGCCCGGGGTCCACGCCTTGGGCAGGGCATGCAGCGGCTGCACGCGCTGGCCCAGCATCTCGACGCTGGCCGAGGTGAACTCCCAACCACGGCCAAAGTCCTCGAAGGCCTCGTCATGCACATTGACCAGGCCCCATTCGTTGAACTTGCCACGGCTCCAGCTATTGGCCTGGATCATGGCTGGCGAATTGGTCAGGCGCGGGCCGATGGTTTCGGTCAGGTGGCTGAAGGTATCCATCACCTGCGAACGATGGAAGGCCTCCTGACGGATCTTGCTGACCATGTCCAGATCCACCTGTTCGGCCGCGTGCGCCGTAGCGCCCACCGCCAAGCCCATGCACAACGCCAACAAACCCCGCTTGATCATGCTTCCCCCGGCCTTAGGCCCAATGACAACAAACCACCGAGTCTAGCCAGCCGTTGGCCGCATCGAGTCGGCCAATGGTCATGGTTTGCCGATAGCCGTCGCGATTCAGTCCACGCAGGTGACCACCGCATGCGCCAGCGCAGGCTGCAGCTGGCTTTGCCAATCACGGTCATTGGCCACCTGGGCACGCTTGCGGCTGGCCTCGAAGGCGGCAAAGTCGAGATCGGCATAAGCCCAAAGCTGTTGCCCATCAGTCTGTGCCAGCACGCCATCTGACGGGAACCCCACATCCATAGGTGCATAGATCGCGGCCTCGCCGGTATTTGTATCCAACGCTGGACTCCATTCGGCCAGCCCGGCAGTAACCGACTGCGCCACGAACATGCGATTTTCAAGCGCACGGGCCAGGCAACCGATGCGCACACGCATCGCACCGGCGGCAGTATCGGTACAGCTGGGTACGATCAACAAACGCGCCCCCGCCTCGTACTGGCGCCGTACCGGCAACGGAAATTCGCTGTCGTAACAGATGGCCACGCCGATGCGAATGCCGTCAATCTCGAAGACTTTCAGTGCATCGCCTGGATCGATGATGCCCGTGTTCTTCTCGAAACCGGTCAGCTGCAGCTTGTCCTGCCACAGGTGCAGGCCTTGCGGTGTCAGCCAGTCGCAACGGTTGCGGAACCGACCATTGCCGCCATCAAGCAGGAAACTTCCGGCCACCACGTGCATGTCCAGTTCCCGCGCCAGGCCGGAAAACAGTTCCAGCCAGCGCTGGCGGTACTGCTGGATGGCAACCAGCGAAGCGCACAGGTCGCTGAAGATCGGGCGACCAAAACTCGCCGCCAGTTCCAGCGACAGGTATTCCGGCAATACCGCGATACGCGCACCGGCGGCGGCCGCCTCACCCAGCACCAGCGCCTGGCGCGCCGCGAATTCTTCAAAGCTGGCGGGCGAGCCCACCGGATAACGAGAAACGGCGATCCTCATGCGACGGGCTCCAGGTTGCGGGTCCAGAATGTCAGAGGATGCATGACGCTGCCCTGCCCTGCCTCCTCCCACTGCAACTGCATGGTCATGCCCGGCTGACGCTGGTAACCGCGCTTGTGCCAGAACATTGCATTGTCGCGATGCCCGGGCGGCCGACGCGGGTCGTCGTCGGCCCGATCCACTGCACAGAACGCGGTCAGCGTGAAGCGGTCCAGCGCACGCGCATGCGCCTCGCGTGCATCGAAGAACGCATGACCCACACCCTGGCCGCGATACGCAGGCAGCAGCACGGATTCGCCGAAATAGAAGACCCCAGCAGGATCGATACCCGCCTGCTCGAACGGCTTGCGGAAAGCCGGACCATCATCGAGCAGTGGCAATCCGGTCGACGCCCCCACCACCGCGTCGCCGGAGCGTCCAATTACGCACACCGCATCCGGCGTCGCCGCGTAGGCCGCGAGGTAGTCACGCTCGTAGTCGAGGCTGCCCTGGTAGAGATAGGGCCAATCATTGAACACCTGGATACGCAGCCGCGCGATGTCGTCAAGATAGGGCAGCAGTTGCTGGCCACGCAGGCTGGTGATGATGGGAGTTGAGTGCATGGGCGAATTCTAGAGCTAACGGTGGGAAGACGAGCCTCTTCAGCTTATTCGTCGTGACGCCCCTCTCCCCAACCCCTCTCCCGCGAGGGGAGAGGGGCTTCAAGCTGCAATTGCATTTATCGCGTCTTTGGCCGCCGCAGTAGGCAACTGAGGAGTCTTATCCGCCAAAGGGGCCGCGGCGGTGACCGCCAGCTCAAGTCGCCTCTCCGGCTCCGGTTTTGGTTTTGGTGGCGGTTGCGGTTGCGGTTGCGGTTGCTACCGCTCTTGCTCTCAGCTTTTGACGTACCGGGCCCCTTCCGCAGCGACGGAGCTGGCAGCCAAGACCCCGCACGGGGCGACGTGCAGGACGCACGTCGTTCTTCGACGGTACAAGGATGTATCGTCGAAAAATCCTGCCAGCGGAGTGGACCCGCGTCGCGCAGCGGCGTGGGCGCGGAGGCAGGGTGTGTTTCTCTTGGTTATCTTCTCTTTGCACAAGCAAAGAGAAGTAACTCGCTCCCCGCAGGGGAGTGAACGCTGTTGCTGTCGCCTAGGCCTTTCATAAAAAGAGAGCAACAGCAAAATCCAAAGCCCCCCATCCGCCCTCCGGGCACCTTCCCCGCAAGCGGGAGAAGGGAGTGTCATGCAGCTCGGTGCATGTCTTCGGCCCGCCTTCGCGGGGATGCGCTTCGAATACCGCGCTTTTCGACTGCACGCCCATGGATTTCTGCTGAAAATCGGAGAACCGCAATATCACGCAACCCACCAAGCAACCACTCCACTCACTCCCACCACCCATATACCACCAAACGCTCCACAGGCAGCACCACAAACCATGCCCGTCCATCCAATGCCACCGCCGAATAGCCAGCCCCATGACCGGATGGCAACACCTCGGCAGCAAACGAAGCCCCCTCCGCCGCAAACGCCGAATACACCCAATCCCCTGACTCGAAGTACCGCAGCCCCTTGCGCCGGATCGCCAACGCCGTCGACAACGACAAGCGCAGCGCTACCATCCCCTGCGCCTGCCCACCAGCAAACATACTGCCAAGCAACGCCCGCTCCACCTGCCCCGGCGCCAAGCCGAAGTGCAACAAGCCGCAGGTCTCGATACCTGCCGGTAACAAGCGCTTCGCACGGCGATGGATCAATGCACGATTCATGTCATTCCTCCCTGCGAAAGAGGCGGGATGGCCAACGCCACCCCGCCCCGTCATCGCAACTGCCAGATCAGGCCTGCTTGCTCACCGCACGATTGCTCAGCTCGTACCAATCGACCTTGCGGGTGATCCACATGATCGCGGCGAGGATGCCGAACAACAGCAGCGACCCCATCAGCAACGCGTTGTTCTCCGAAACCAGCAGCACGTACAGCACGCCGTACAACATCGTCAGCATCGTCGCGAAACCGACACCACGCTTCCAGCTGTGCAGCACTCCGCTCAGATAGAAGCCTTGCAGGCCGATACACGCCGCCGCCGCGATCAGATAGGCCTGCCAGAACGCAATCTGCTCGGACAGGCTCAGCAGCAACAGGAAGAAGATCGCCAATGCCAGGCCAACCAGCAGGTACTGCAGCGGATGGATCTTCAACTGCTTGATCAGCTCGAACAGCGCGAAACCAACGAAGGTCAGCAGCACGAACAGGATGCCGTACTTGCTGGCCCGGTCCACCTGCGTATAGGTATCCACCGGGTCCACCAAAGCCACGTTCAATGACTCCACGCTGCCGCCGTCGCTACGTATCGCCCTGACCAGCTGCGACTGCGCCGCCGAGGCCAGCGAAGACACCGCCCACTCTGCCTTGAAGCCACTGGTATCGATGCTGCGCTCGTTGGGCAGGAAGCTGCCACCGAACAGCGGGTGCTGCCAGGTTGACGACAGCGAGACGCGGGTGTCATCGCCGACCGGCGCAACCGCCAGCGAACGCGTGCCGCCCAGCACGAACTCCAGCTCGACCTTGCCACCCTCGCGCAGCACGCCCTGCATTGAATCCGGCAATACCGACAGCGGCGCATGCAGGCCCTTGGAGGTTCCTTCCAATACGCCAGCGCCGGGCTGCAACTGGATCGCACGGCCGTCGACGCGCAGGTTCGGCGTGCCTACCAGACCGCGCACATCGGACACGCCCAAGGCCAGATAGGGACGGCCGTAGCTGCGCCCCGGCACCGCCACATAGCTGCTTTCGGCGAACTCGGCCTGCAGTTTGGCCTGCCAGTTGTAGACCGGCACCTTGAACAGGCCGACGGTGCGCTCGTCGGTGCGCATAGTGCCCTGCACATTCAAGCGCGTCGGCATCTGCAGGTCGTAGCCGCTCTCGACGCGCATTTCAGTCCTGCGCGGATTGTTGCCCTCGGCCGGAATCTCGACTTCGCGCTGCTGGGTCCACGGCAGCACCCGCACCGGGCCGATCAGCGACTGCTCGCCAGCCCAGCTCTGCGATACTCGTTCGACCGCCTCGTCGCGGTAACGCTCACGCTCATTGATGGTGCTGCGGATCAGCAGCAGGGGAATCAGCAGCAACAACACCAGCCCGCCGACAATGGCGAAGCGCAACAGCAGTTTCAGGGAAGTCATGTCCCGTCCTCGTGTGGAAACAGGGACAGGTTGAATGCGGCCGGTGAGCAGGGTTTGTGCCGAGTTTGAAGCGAATGTGAAGTCAGCCGGCCGGCAGCAGCAGGCGCGCTTCGGCGCCACCTTCGGGATGGTTGCCCAGCTGCGCAACGCCGCCATGCAGGCGCGCCACCTCGGCCACGAATGGCAGGCCCAGGCCGGAACTGCGTTGTCCCGTACCCGGCCGCGCCAGCGAATAGAAGCGCTCGAACACCCGCTCCTGCGCGTATCCCGGCACACCGGGGCCGTTGTCGCGCACGGCGATGCGCCAGTTCTGTTGCTGGTGTTGCACACTCAGCACGATGCGGCCACCCGGCGCGGAGAACGCGATCGCGTTGTCCAGCAGGTTCGAAAGCGCCTGCCGCAGCAGGAAGGTATCGCCCAGCACCGCTGCGCGCTCCGGCAGTTCCACATCCAGTTCGATCTGCCCCGCCTGCAGACGTGGCGCCGCATCCTCGGCCAACGCGCGACAGACCGCGACCAGATCCACCTCGGTACGCCGCTGCAGCCAGCCGTGCTGTTCAACCTCAGCCAGCCGCAGCAACTGGTCGATGGTTTCGGTCAGGCGCCGTTCCTGCTGCACGATGTTGGCAGCAAAACGCTGCCGGTCTGCTTCCGGCAAGGGCTCCTGCAGGAGTTCGGCAGCGCCACGTATCGCCGCCAGCGGACTCTTCATTTCGTGGGTCAGCGACTGCACGTACTGCTCGACATAGGCCTTGCCTTCGAGCTTGCGGCGCATCGTTTCCAGCGCCTGGCCGAGGTCGCCGATCTCGTCGCGTCGCCGCTTCGGCGGTGGCACCGGCTCACCGGCGCTCACCGCCTTGGCATAACGATTCAGTCCGCTGATACCGCGCGACAACCACCAGGTCATAAGCAGGCCGATCAAGGCCGACAGCCCGATCAACCAGGCGCCACGCGCGATGATGGCGCGCTGGCTGGCAACGATGAAGGGATCGATGGTGTCGTTGGGCTGCGACAGCGTCAGCACGCCGATCAGCGTGCGGCCATCGGCCGGGTCGTACATCGGCGCGGCCACGTGCATGACGGTGTTGGTTTCGTCGCCCGGAATCTCCGGGCTGGAGCGTGCCCCGTACTCGCCGCGCAGGGTTCGGTAGACATCATTCCAACGCGAGTTGTCGCGGCCCACGTCCTGCCCGCGTGAGTCGTAGACCACGATGCCTTGCGCATTGGTCACCGTCACCCGGTAATCGATGCTGCGCTTGGGGAACCGCCACACCATCGCCTTGGGATCGCGGCGCTGGGCGGTGGCCAAGCGCGCGGCGAAGTCACCATCGCCGATATGGCCGGCCTTCAGATCCGGCGCAGCCATGACCGCCAGCACATTGGCCGCGTCCACCAGGGTGGACTCCATCGCCTGGCGCACGCCGGGCTTCACTTCGTTGACGAACACACGCATCACGAAGAACGCGGCGATGCCGACAATCAGGAAGAACCCCAGGAACAGCTTCAGCCCGATCCGCATCGGTCAGACATCCAGGGCGTAGCCGACGCCGCGATGGGTGCGGATCGGTTCGCCCTGCGCGCCGGCCGCACGCAGCTTCGCGCGCAGGGTTTTGACGTGGGTATCGACGGTACGGTCGGTGCTGTCGCTGGCGTGGTCCCAGCCACGCTCCATCAACTGCGACCGGCTCAGGATCGCCCCGGGCCGCTGCAGCAGTGCTGCCAGCAAGGCGTATTCGTAGCGGGTCAGGTCCAGCAGCGCCTCGTCGTAGCGGATACGGCGGCCGTCGTGGTCAATCGCGAACCGCCCCAGCAGCTTCCAGCCACCCTCTTCGGCTGCAACTGACGCAGTCCGGCGCAGTCGCGCGCGCACCCGGGCCACCATCTCGCGCGGCGAGAACGGCTTGGTCACATAGTCGTCGGCCCCCAGCTCCAGCCCCAACACACGGTCGAACTCGTCGTTACGGGCGGTCAGGAAAATTACCGGCACCTGGCTGAAAGTGCGCAGTTCACGGCAGACCTCGAAACCGCCCAGGTCGGGCAGGCCGACGTCCAGCACCACCACATCGGCGCCATGCTGGCGCAGCAAGGCCAGTGCTTCGCGGCCCAGCGTGCAGTGACTGGCGGCATAGCCTTCGCTGCGCAGCGCATAAAGAAGGGTGTCGGCGATGGCGGCCTCGTCTTCGACGACGAGTACCCGGGCAGGTTGGCTGGACATTGCATCAGCATAGCTGGCCCTGCTGCAGACGCCAGCGGCCGGCAGCAATCGGCACGCCGTGGAAACAGCCGGATCGGCCCTCGGCACCGCTGCGCACACAGGCGCCCAGCCGGCTCCCTCCAATGAAAACGCCCACACCACGCCGCAAGCCGTAAACTTCGCCGATGAATTATCGCCACGCCTTCCACGCCGGCAACCACGCCGACGTCCTCAAGCACATCGTCATGCTGGCGATGATCGACGCGCTCAAGCGCAAAGACTCGCCCTTCTTCGTCCTGGACACGCATGCCGGCCGCGGCCGTTACCTGCTGTCCGCCGAGGAAAGCCGCAAAACCGCCGAAATCGATGAAGGCGTGCTGCGGCTGATGGCCGCCCCGGCCTTGCCGGAAGTGGTCGAGCAGTACCTGCGTGCCGTCCAGGCCGACAACCCGGTCGGCGCCCTGATCTCCTACCCTGGTTCGCCGCTGCTGGCCGCGCGCGCCCTGCGCGAACAGGACCGCATGGCCGCCTGCGAGCTGCAGAAGGACGAGGTCACCGCGCTCAAGGAACTGTTCGCGCACGACCGGCGGGTACAGGTGCATGCAGGCAATGGCTACGAAGCCATCCGCGCCTTCCTGCCACCGAAGAGCGGCGCCATCAAGATCGGCCGGGCGTTGGTGCTGATCGACCCACCCTATGAGGTGCAGGATGCCGAGTACCCGCTGATCATCTCAACCTTGCGTGAGATCCTGACCCGAGTGCCGCAGGCGCAATGCGCGGTCTGGTACCCGATCAAGCAGCGTCGTACCCTGCAACCGTTTTTCCGCAAGGCGGCCGCGCTGCCGGCCAAGTCCATCCTGGTCACCGAGCTGATGGTGAGGTCCGATGACTCCCCCCTGCGTCTGAATGGTAGCGGGATGCTGTTGCTGAACCCGCCCTGGCAGTTCGAGCAGGTGCTGGCCCCGGCCCTGCCCGTGCTGAAGCAGCATCTGGGAGAAACCGGCGCCTCAACCCGGCTGGAGTGGCTGAAGACGCCCGAGTGACGGGCATCGCCGCCAAACTGCAGCCGCTTTGGACCGCGTTCACAGAACGTAGCAGCCACGGTGACAGAATCAGGCGACTTTGGAGGAAACGTAGTCATGGCCACTCGCAACCGCATGCCCCCGTGGCATGAAAATTTCAAGGCACCCAGCGGCCGAGAGCTGCTGATACGACCTATCCGCCCTGAAGACGGTGCACCACTGCAAGGCGCGTTTGCCCTGTTCGGGCCGGAAGAAGTGCGCGACAAGTTCCTGCAGTCGGTCGAATCATTGTCTGATGAGACTGCGCAACGCTTGACCCATCCCAATCCAAAAACCGAGATCGCATTGGTGGCAGCCGAACCGCTGCCACCGGGCGAGGCACTGGTGGGCGCAGTGGCCCGGGCGTCCATCATTCCCGGCACCCGTGACGCTGAATACGCAATCCTGGTGAGCCGCTTCCTGGCCGGCCAAGGTCTCGGCCGGCAATTGATGCGCAAACTGGTCAAATGGGCGCGTGGCAAATACCTTGATCGCCTGTACGGCGACATCGCCCAGGACAATGAGCCGATGCTGCAACTGGCCGCTTCGCTGGGCTTCAAGCAGGTGCCTCACCCAGCGGCTGCCCCGGGACTGGTACGCATGGTGCTGGAACTGGCGACCTGAGCAGCGGTTCCAGACCTCATCTCCCGACAGGCGCCGGCAAGGCGCCTGTCGCTTTTAGGGCCAGTGCGCCGCCCGGCGTCGCAAATCGGACCTGCCCGGCAGGGCGACAGGGGCGCATCTGGTAAAATTTGCGGTCCATGTCGCCTATCACCTACCCCATTCCGCCGCTGCCCCGTTCGGGCCAGCTCCGCGCCTGGTGGCGCGCCCCGGCTTCCAGCAGCGCCCTGGCCTGGCATGTCGCCTGCGCGGCGCAGGCCCACGCCAAGCCGCTGCTGCTGATCACCCGCGATAACCAGAGCGCGCATCAGCTGGTGGCCGACCTGCAGACCCTGCTGGGCGCGGACAGCCAGCTGCCGGTAGTGCCGTTCCCCGACTGGGAAACCTTGCCCTACGACCAGTTCAGCCCGCACCCGGACATCATTTCGCAGCGTCTGGCCGCATTGCACCGCCTGCCGACGCTGAAGCAAGGCATCGTCGTGGTGCCGGTGCAGACGCTGCTGCAGCGTTTGGCGCCGCTGAGCTATATCGTCGGTGGCAGCTTCGACCTGAAGGTTGGCCAGCGCCTGGACATGGATGCGGAGAAGCGTCGCCTGGAAAGCGCCGGTTACCGCAATGTCGCCCAGGTCATGGATCCCGGTGATTTCGCCGTGCGCGGCGGCCTGCTTGATGTCTATCCAATGGGCGCCGATGCGCCATTGCGCATCGAGCTGCTGGACGAGGATATCGACTCCATCCGCGAGTTCGACCCGGAATCGCAGCGTTCGCTGGACAAGGTGACGGCAGTGAAGATGCTGCCCGGCCGCGAAGTGCCTATGGATGAGGCCAGCCTCAACAAGGTACTCGCATCGCTGCGCGAACGCTTCGACGTGGATACCCGGCGCAGTCCGCTGTACCAGGACCTGAAGGCCGGCCTGCTGCCCTCGGGCATCGAATACATGCTGCCGCTGTTCTTCAACCAGACCGCGACCTTGTTCGACTACCTGCCGGACGGTTTCATGACCGTTCTCGGCAGCGGCGTCAGCGAAGCCTCCGATGCGTTCTGGCTGCAGACCAACAGCCGCTACGAACAACGTCGCCACGATATCGAGCGACCGCTGTTGCCGCCTGACGAGATCTACCAGTCGCCGGACAAGCTGCGCGAGCAGTTCAACAAACTGCCGCGCGTGGAAGTGTGCGCGGCCGATCATCCGCGCGCCGCCGAAGCGCAGCCGCTGGGTGACCAGCCACTGCCGCCGTTGCCGGTCGCTGCCAAGGATGCACCGGCAGGGCAGGCATTGAAGTCCTTCATCGAGCACTACCCGGGTCGGGTGCTGATCGCGGCGGATTCGCCGGGACGGCGTGAGGCCTTGTTGGAAGTGCTGCAGGCGGCGGAGCTGCGGCCTGAGGTTGTGCCCAGCTTCAACGACTTCCTCCCTTTCCCCATCGGGGGAAGGTGGCCTGAAGGGTCGGATAGGGGTAAGGCTGCTAGCCAAAGCCAGACAGCTGGTGGGCTTACGCCCCCTACCCTCTCCCCAACCCCTCTCCCGAAGGGAGAGGGGCTTAGTCGCTTCGCCATTACCGTTGCGCCGCTGGATGACGGCTTTGCGCTCAGCGAGCCGGCCCTGGCCGTGCTCACCGAACGCCAGCTGTTCCCGGAGCGCGCCGGTCAGCCGCGGCGTACGCGTCGTGCCGGACGTGAGCCCGAGTCCATCATCCGCGACCTGGGCGAACTGACCGAAGGCGCGCCCATCGTCCATGAAGACCACGGCGTCGGCCGCTACCGCGGTTTGATAGCGATGGATGTCGGCGGCATGCCCGGCGAATTCCTCGAGATCGAATACGCCAAGGGCGACCGCCTGTATGTGCCGGTCGCGCAGCTGCACCTGATCAGCCGTTATTCCGGCGCGTCGCCGGAAACCGCGCCGCTGCACTCGCTGGGCGGCGAGCAATGGGCCAAGGCCAAGCGCAAGGCCGCCGAGAAGGTCCGCGACGTGGCGGCCGAACTGCTGGAGATCCAGGCGCGTCGCCGCGCCCGCGCCGGGCTGGCGCTGGATATCGACCGCGCCATGTACGAACCCTTCGCGGCCGGCTTCCCGTTCGAGGAAACCCCCGACCAGCAGGCCGCGATCGAAGCCACCCTGCGTGACCTGCAGTCCAGCCAGCCGATGGACCGCGTGGTCTGCGGCGACGTCGGCTTCGGCAAGACCGAAGTCGCCGTGCGTGCGGCCTTTGCCGCGGCCAGCGGTGGCAAGCAGGTGGCCGTGCTGGTGCCGACCACGCTGTTGGCCGAGCAGCACTACCGCAACTTCCGCGACCGTTTCGCCGATTACCCGCTGCGCGTGGAAGTGCTGTCGCGCTTCAAGACCAGCAAGGAAATCAAGGCCGAGCTCGACAAGGTGGCCGAAGGCACCATCGATGTGATCATCGGCACGCACCGCCTGTTGCAGCCGGATGTGAAGTTCAAGGACCTCGGCCTGGTCATCGTCGACGAAGAGCAGCGCTTTGGCGTGCGCCAGAAAGAAGCGTTGAAGGCCATGCGCGCCAACGTGCACCTGCTGACCCTGACCGCCACGCCGATCCCGCGTACCTTGAACATGGCGATGGCCGGGCTGCGTGATCTGTCGATCATCGCCACGCCGCCGCCGAACCGACTGGCGGTGAAGACCTTTGTCACCGCCTGGGACAATGCGCAGCTGCGCGAGGCGTTCCAGCGTGAACTGTCACGTGGCGGCCAGCTGTATTTCCTGCACAACGATGTGGAAAGCATGGGGCGGATGCAGCGCGAGCTGTCCGAACTGGTGCCCGAGGCACGCATCGGCATGGCCCATGGGCAGATGCCGGAGCGCGAGCTGGAACGGGTGATGCTGGATTTCCAGAAACAGCGCTTCAACGTGCTGCTGGCCAGCACCATCATCGAATCGGGCATCGACATCCCCAACGCCAACACCATCATCATCAACCGCGCCGACCGCTTCGGTCTTGCGCAGTTGCATCAGCTGCGTGGTCGCGTTGGTCGTTCGCATCACCGTGCGTACGCCTACCTGCTGGTGCCGGACAAGCGCTCCATCACCCCGGACGCGCAGAAGCGCCTGGATGCCATCGCCTCGATGGACGAGCTGGGCGCGGGCTTCACCCTGGCCACCCACGATCTGGAGATCCGCGGTGCAGGCGAGCTGCTCGGCGAAGACCAGAGCGGGCAGATGGCCGAGATCGGCTTCAGCCTCTACACCGAGCTGCTGGAGCGCGCAGTGCGTTCGATCAAGTCGGGCAAGCTGCCGGACCTGGATGCGGGCGAAGAAGCACGCGGTGCCGATGTCGAACTGCATGTGCCGGCGCTGATCCCGGAAGACTACCTGCCCGACGTGCACACCCGCCTGACCTTGTACAAGCGCATCAGCTCGGCGCGTGACAACGAGCGCCTGCGCGAACTGCAGGTGGAAATGATCGATCGTTTCGGTCTGTTGCCGGATCCGGTCAAGCACCTGTTCGCCATCGCCGAGCTCAAGCTGCAGGCCAACGAACTGGGCATCCGCAAGCTGGAGCTTGGCGAAAACGGTGGCCGCATCGTGTTCGACAGCAAGCCCAACATCGATCCGATGGTGGTGATCCAGCTGATCCAGAAGCAGCCCAAGCTCTACCAGATGGATGGCCCGGACAAGCTGCGCATCAAACATCCGCTGCCGGAAAGCGCCGACCGTTTCAACGCTGCACGTGCGTTGTTGACCACACTGCGCCCCGCAAACAGCTGAATAAATCAATTGGTAAAGATTGCGTGACGATGAAAGGGCGTTGAAAATAACGCCCCCTCTCTTACGCTCGCAGCCGCCCCCCACGCGGCTCCGTCATCATGTTGACCATCACCACGCCCGTGGGCCTGTCGCATCCACCGGATGACAGCTCCTGCGCCATCGATGTATTGGCAGCCGCGCTGGACCAGCGCGACAGCTATACCGACCATCACTGCGATCGCGTGTCGCAACTTGCCCAGGCCATGGGCCGCCGCTGCGACCTGTCCGAGGAGCGCATCGGCCATCTGGTGCTTGCCGCACGATTCCACGATGTCGGCAAGATCGGCATCCGTGACGACGTACTGTTGCATCCGGGCAAACTGGACGAAGACAAGATATCGGTCATGCGCACCCATCCCGAGCGCGGTGCACGCCTGTTCGCCGCCACCGGCCGCAGTGACGCCAAGGCTGTTGCCAAACTGATTCGACACCACCACGAAGCCTGGGATGGCAGCGGCTATCCGCACGGTCTGCAGGGCGAAGACATTCCGCTTGAGTCACGCATCCTGACCATCGTCGATGGCTTCGATGCGATGACTTCACAGCGCCCGTATCGCGGCCCGATGCCGATGCAGCGCGCCATCGAGATCCTGGCCAACGACCGCGGGCGTTTGATCGACCGGCGCCTGTTCGGCGAGTTCATGGGCCTGCTGCGCGGCGATAGCGCACCGGCCGCCTGAGGCTTCGCCTCACAACACCGGCGACATCATTGCTACGGCGTTGCGCACCAAGCGCGTGGCCAAGTGCCACGCCATCACCTGTGGCAACAGCACAGGCTCGGATACCGACAGATAGCCCTCCTGCCGCTGCACGATGCCGGCGGTAACCGCGTTGTCGGCAATCAGAAGATTGTTCTCGAAGTTCAGCTCCAGACTGCGCCGGTCCATGTTGGCCGAGCCGATCAAGGCGATCTCGCCATCGATGGTCAGTGACTTGGCGTGCAGCAGGCCCAGCGGATACTCGTGGACCTCCACGCCACACTGCAGAAGATCGGCATAGGTGCTGCGACTGCTCTGCCCCACCAGCCAGGAATCATTGTGCCTGGGGAAGATCACCCTTGTGCGTACGCCCCGTCGTGGTGCCGCGCAGATCGCGCGCAGCAGTGCTTCGTCCGGCACGAAGTACGGCGTGCTGATGATCAGCTCATGGCGCGCCGCATAGATGCAGGCCACGAACATATCAGTCATCGCGTTGTGGCGGGTAACCGGGCCGGTTTCAAACGCCATGGCCAGACAGCCATCGTCGAACTGCGGTTGCATCGTCGCTGCTGCGAAAGCATCCAGCCCCTGCTCTCCGGTTTCCGGGATCCAGCCACTGAGAAACAAACGCTGTATCTGCGCCACCACCGGGCCTTGGCAACGCAGCAGCAGGTCTATCCACGGTGCATAGCGCGGCTTGACCCGGAACTCCGGGTCGGCGCAGTTCTGGCTGCCGCAATAGGCGATGCAGTTGTCGATGATCACGATCTTGCGGTGATCGCGCAGGTCCATGCGGCTGAAGGCCACATGCTGCAGGCGGGTCAGATCATCCAGGGTGCGCACCAGCTTGACCCCGGCCTGCTGCAGCTGCGACCAGCGGGGGCTGCCACTGAAGGCCCGCGAGCCCAGCGCATCCACCATCACCCTGCAGGCGACACCGCGCCTGGCAGCCGCCGCTACCGCGTCGGCAACGCGGCCACCGGCACCATCATCCAGCCAGATGTAGAAGGCGATATGCACGCTCTGCTGCGCTTGGCTGATGTCCTGCACCAGTTGATCCATGGCTGCACGGCAATCCTCCATGGGGGCGTTCGCTAGCGACTGCGCGGCACCCAGCAGCACGACCCGGTTGCCCGGCTGTGGCACAAAGCCATTGATCGATTGCGCCAGCGCAAACAAGGATGCAGCCTTGCCATCGATTTCCGCAGCGGCGGTGTCGTGCGGATCGCCCGCCGCCTGCAGCATTCGAACGGTCTGCCGCAGGCGGCGCGCACGCGCACGTCCAATATTGGTTTCACCCAATAGCAGATAGGCGAACATGCCCAGCAATGGCGCCAGCATGATCACCGCCACCCACGCCGCGCGCGACGCCGGTGCACGGTTGGGCCGGGTCAACGCGCGCGCGGCCACCAGCAAATGCGCGATGAAAATCAGCACGCCCACTACCCATTGAATGGGAGCCTGCGGCCAGCCCAGTTCAAATAACATGCTGCTCCTCCCAACGCTGATGACGGAACAAGGCAGATCAATAGCACGCTGTTCGTGTGGCTGGAATCAGCGCGCTTCCCTTTCCAGCCAACGACAGATGAACCGAGCATCGCAACAAACACCGTCGCCCGCTATTTTTCACCTATCGCAAAGGCCTGGCGGCGCCTGCTATGCCGGCAGACAGCCGGATGGTCCGGCTTGGAGGAGAACGTGATGCGCATGTCCCGATCAGCACAAACGATACTGGCAGCAGTTTTACTCATTGGCGGCTATTCATTGGCACTGGCCGCACCACCCGCTGACACCACCTTGCCAAGCTATACAGAGCTGGATAAAGACAAGGATGGAATCGTCACCCTGTCCGAAATAGGTGTCTATCCGCCGGGTGTTGCTGCGCGACTGCAGCACTGCGACAGCAACAAGGACCACAAGCTGAGCCAACGGGAATACGCGCAGTGCGCGGCCAGCCCCCACCCACATACCCCAGCCAAATAGCCCAGCCCACCCAATCCTTCAGAGCGGCAGCCAGGGCGTCTGCGCCAATGCGGATTGCAGGCGAACCAACAACACATCGGACTGTTCCAACCGCTGTTCACCGATTGCGGCCAATGGCCAGATACCGGAGGCATTGAATGCCACCGCGCCATTGCACCGGGCCAGCGTCGGCACGTGCACGTCGGCGTGATGCTGCAACTGACCAAGCGCGGCCAAGCCATCCATCAGCAGGCGCTCGGTGCTGCCGCGCAGCGCCGACGCCTGTGGCCAGCACACCTTGGTGCCGTCCCAGAACGCCAGGTTCCAGGTCGTGCCTTCGCTGATGCGGCCTTGCGCATCGACAAACAAGGCGTCATCGAATCCGCGTTGCAACGCCTGCCTGCGCAACTGGAACAGCGGGAAGGTTCCCACGTGCTTGATATGCGCCAGCTCGCGTTGATACGGCAGCGGCAGCACTGAACGCGCAATCGCTGGAATCGATGCCGGCGCGGCGATGGCCATCAACACATCCACCGGCACTGCACGCAGCGGCTGGCGGAAATCGAACTGCCGCGAGAACACTGTGATCCGCACCGACGCATCCGCCGCATCGAGCTGCTGCAGTGCCTGCCGCAACCATGCCACGACCTGCTCGCAATCCAGTTCAACCCCAAATAGCTCGCGCGTACCCTGTTGCAGCCGCTGCAGGTGCAGCGCCCAACCCTGCACCGCGCCAGCGCGCACCTGTAGCGAGGTGAAGTGACCGTAATTGACCAACGCCGCACTCAAGGCGCCGGCATCGGCCAGTTGCCCGTTGCAGAACAGCACCGTCACGGCAACGCCTGCGCCTGCGCCCACATCGCGCGCAGGATCCCTGCCGCCGGTGCGCGCTTGGCCAGCCATGCCGACTGCCCTGCCCAGGCCTGCATCGCGTCGAGCCGGTTGGCGGCACTGGCCTGCTTGCGCATGCCGGCGGTCAGTCCGCGCTGCACCGGATAGGGACGTGGCACTGGCGCGTCGGCCGCCTCGGCAGCGCGCACATAAGCGGTATCGAGGGCGCGTCCAAGTCGGCCACTGAAGGCCCGCGTCGCGCGCGTGGCTTCGGGCTCGGCAACAGCCAGCGCCTGTTTCCACGCCGCAGGAATATCGGATTCATCGGCGGCCAGGAATGCCGTACCCACCTGCACTGCGCTGGCCCCCAGCATCAGGGCGGCCGCGACACCACGACCATCGGCAATGCCGCCAGCAGCGATCACCGGCACGCTCAGGTGATCGACCAGACGCGGCAGCAAGGCAAACAGACCGACCATCTGCCGCTCGGCGAGCGCTGGGTCAAACGCACCACGATGACCGCCCGCCTCCAGGCCCTGCGCGACCACTGCATCGGCACCGGCGGCCTGCGCCTGCAGCGCTTCACTCAAGGTGGTCGCGCAGGCGAACCAGGCAATGCCTGCGGCCTGCAGTCGTGCCACCTGTGCAGCAGAAAACACGCCCATGATGGTTGATGCCACCGCGGGTCGGGCGGCAATCAGCGCATCGAACTGGGCATCAAAATCGGCAGGACCGGCGTCGCCGGCGTCCGCCGCGACCTGTGGTCCCCATTGCGCAAGAAATTCGCGCGTCGCCGTTTCGGCGGCAGGGTCACGCAGCGGAGCAGGATCCGGCACCCATAGATTGACCTGCGCCGGCCCCTGCGACTGCTGGCCAAACGCCTGCATCCATTGGCTGATCTGTTCCGGCGTGGACAGCACCGCGCCCATCGCGCCCATGCTGCCGGCGTTGGCAAGCGCTGCAGACAGCGGCACCGGGCAGGCGCCGGCCATCGGCGCCAGCAGGATGGGAAGTTCAAGACCGAAGCGCTGGCAGAACGCTTCGGTCCGGGTCGAGATGAGGGCGTTGTGCATGGCGGTGATCATACCGCCGATGCCCGCACCACTCAGCGCAGCGAAAGCGCGTAGGAACGCACCAGCTGGCTGTCCATCTCCTCGTTGAAAGTGAAGTTCACGTACTGCGCATCATCGGCAGCGAAATCCACGTCCACCCGTGAGCGGCCGATCTCGGCACCGGATTCGTCCAGTGCACGCGCCAGGAACGCGCCCTTGTACGGCTTGGTCGCCACCACATACACCGACGCATCCTTGGAGCCCATGCCGCGGCTCTTGCCCAAGGTCACGGTCATGCCGTTGCTGACCACTTCCGGGGCGACGTCGAGCTTGAGCGACATGCGCTTGTCGACGCCTTCGCCCAGACCGGCAACGAAGTCGGTGGCAGTGCCGCTGATCGCACTGCCCGCCTTCTGTGACAGCGAGCGATCCTCACCGCAGGCGCTCAGCGCCAGCACCGCCAAAACCAGATACATCCTGTTCTTCATGCACCACTCCCTGTTCAACCGGTTGGAATCAAACGTTATCAACGGAACGGCAGGCCGCCCTTGCCACCCATGGCACCGAGCATGCCCTTCATGTTGCGCATCATGCCCTTCATGCCGCCACCGGCAAGCTTGCCCATCATCTTTTCCATCTGCATGTACTGCTTCATCAGCTTGTTGACGTCGGCCGGCTGGGTGCCGGAGCCACGCGCGATGCGGGCACGACGCGAACCATTGAGCAGGCCCGGGTTGCGGCGCTCCTTCTTGGTCATCGAGCCGATGATGGCAATCATGCGCGGCACTTCCTTGCTCTGGCTGACCTGCGCCTTGAGGTGCTCGGGAATCTGCCCCAAGCCCGGCAGCTTGTCCATCAGGCCGCCGATGCCGCCCATGTTCTGCATCTGCTCCAGCTGGTCGCGCATGTCGTTCAGGTCGAACTTCTTGCCCTTGGCGACCTTCTCGGCCAGCTTCTGAGCCTTGTCCTTGTCGACCTGCTGCTCGACCTGCTCCACCAGCGACAGTACGTCGCCCATGTCGAGGATGCGGCTGGCCACACGTTCCGGATGGAACACGTCCAGGCCGTCGACCTTTTCACCGGTACCGGTGAACTTGATCGGCTTGCCGGTGATGTAGCGCACGCTCAGCGCGGCACCGCCACGGGCGTCACCGTCGGTCTTGGTCAGCACCACGCCGGTCAGTGGCAACGCTTCACCGAAGGCCTTGGCGGTGTTGGCGGCGTCCTGGCCGGTCATGGCATCGACCACGAACAGGGTTTCAGCCGGGTTGACCGCCGCGTGCAGGGCCTTGATCTCGGCCATCATCGCTTCGTCGATGGCCAGGCGGCCGGCGGTATCGACCAGCAGCACGTCGGCGAACGACTTGCGCGCGTCTTCGATGGCGGCACGGACGATGTCCACCGGCTTCTGGTCCGGGGCGGACGGGAAGAACAGTACGCCGACCTGTTCGGCCAGGGTCTTCAACTGCTCGATGGCGGCCGGACGGTAAACGTCGGCGGACACCACCATCACCTTCTTCTTGCGCTTTTCCTTCAGGTGCTTGGCCAGCTTGCCGACCGTGGTGGTCTTGCCCGCACCCTGCAGGCCCGCCATCAGGATGATGGCCGGCGCCGGCACATTGAGATTCAGGTCGGTGGCCTGGGCGCCCATGACAGCGGTCAGCTCATCGCGCACCACCTTGATCAGGGCCTGGCCCGGGGTCAGCGACTTGAGCACCTCCTGGCCAACCGCGCGGACCTTGATCTTCTCGATCAGGGCCTGCACCACCGGCAGGGCCACATCGGCCTCCAGCAGGGCGATGCGCACCTCGCGGGTGGCCTCGCGGATGTTTTCTTCAGTCAGGCGGCCGCGCCCACGCAGGCGCTCGATGGTGCCGGAAAGGCGCTGGGTCAGTGACTCGAACATGCGACGGAACCTGCGGAAATCGTGGAAACAGAGGCGGTAAGTATAGCGGCCAGCCGCCGCCACCGCCGGTTCACGTCGCCAGCGACGGGCCTGTATGCGAAACTGCATCGATGACAATCGTTCTCATCGCCACCGCCCTCTATCTGGTGTCCACCGCCCTGCTGGTCCGCGGGCTGGCCGGCGAACGCAGCCCACCGCCCCGCAACTGGCTGCTGCCCACCATCGGTGCGGTGCTGCTGCATGCCGGTTACCACCTGATGGTGGCGATGAACACCGCGGGGGGGCCGGACATGCACTTCTTCGCAGCCCTGTCGCTGGTGGGCCTGGGCATGGCGGCATTGACCTCCGTGGTGGGTGCACGCGGGCGGATGTCGGCCTTGGGCGTGGTTGTGTTTCCGATGGCGGCGATCCTGTTGCTGGCCTACCACGGCTACGGCCATGAACCGAGCAAGCTGCTGGGCTGGCGCCTGGCCACCCACGCCTGGCTGGCACTGCTGGCCTACGCCACCCTGAGCGTGGCGGCCTTGCTGGCGATCATGTTGTGGTTGCAGGAGCGGGCGCTGCGCCGCCGCGACTTCCGCCCCTGGCTGCGTGCCCTGCCACCGCTGGCCGACCTTGAAACCCTGCTGTTCCGCACGATCACGGTGGGCTTCTGCCTGCTGACCCTGACCCTGCTGACCGGCGTGTTGTTCGTCGACAACCTGCTGGCGCAGAAGCTGGTGCACAAGACCGTGCTCAGCGTGCTGTCGTGGATCGTCTTCGGCACCTTGCTGATCGGCCGCCGCCGTTATGGCTGGCGCGGCAGCAAGGCCGTGCACTGGACGCTGACCGCGATGGCGCTGCTGTTGCTGGCCTTCTTCGGCAGCCAGTTCGTGATCGAACTGATCCTCGGCCGCGGCCGATAAGCGGTAGGCGGTAGGCGGTAGTGCCGAGCCATGCTCGGCAGGGGCCTTCCCGGCAATGCATCAGCCCACCGCCATCTTGTAGGAGCGGTGCAAGCCGCGAAGCTGGCTGCAATGAAACGCCGGCTATGCCTGCAATCTGATCGACTATCAGCTTCGCGGCTTACGCCGCTCCTACGGGCTGGGTCTTTGATAAGGCCCCTGCCGAGCATGGCTCGGCACTACGCTGGGCATTCCCGGGAAAGCCTCTGCCGAGCATGGCTCGGCACTACAGCCGCCCTCACTCCATCGCCGCTTCCAGCGCCTGCGACAGACGCTCCACTGCGATCACTTCCATACCCTTCACCGTGCCGGCCTTGGGCGCATTGGCCTTGGGCACGATGGCGCGCTTGAAGCCATGCGTCGCCGCTTCGCGCAGGCGATCCTCGCCATTGGGCACCGGGCGGATCTCGCCGGACAAACCCACTTCGCCAAAGGCAATGGTCTTCTCCGCCAGCGGCCGGTCCTGCAGCGAGGACAACACCGCCAGCAGCACCGGTAGATCGACGGCGGTTTCCTGCACGCGGATACCACCAACCACATTGACGAACACGTCCTGGTCGCCGACCAGCACGCCGCCATGACGGTGCAGCACCGCCAGCAGCATTGCCAAGCGGTTCTGTTCCAGACCCACCGCCACCCGCCGCGGGTTGGACAACGGCGAGGAATCCACCAGCGCCTGCACCTCCACCAGCAACGGGCGCGTGCCTTCACGGGTGACCATCACGCAGCTGCCGGGCTGGCGGGTACTGCCGCCGGACAGGAAGATCGCCGAGGGATTGGGTACTTCCTTCAGGCCCTTTTCGCCCATCGCGAACACGCCGAGTTCGTTGACCGCGCCGAAGCGGTTCTTGAAGGCGCGCAGGATGCGGAAGCGGCTACCGCTTTCACCTTCGAAATACAGAACCGCATCCACCATGTGCTCGAGCACGCGCGGGCCGGCAATGCCGCCCTCCTTGGTGACATGACCCACCAGGAATACGGCGGTGCCGGTCTCCTTGGCGAAGCGCACCAGCCGCGCCGCGCTCTCACGCACCTGGCTGACCGAACCCGGCGCGGCCGTCAGCGCCTCGGTCCACAAGGTCTGCACCGAGTCGGCGACGATCAGCTTGGGCCGCGCCTTCACCGCGTGCTGCAGGATGTTCTCGACACCGGTCTCGGACAGTGCGTTGATGCCCTCCAGTGGCAGGTCCAGGCGCACCGCCCGGCCGGCCACCTGCGACAGCGACTCTTCACCGGTGACGTACAGCACCGGCAAGGTGCTGGCCATCTTCGCCACCGCCTGCAATAGCAGGGTGGACTTGCCGATGCCCGGATCACCGCCGACCAGCACCACCGCACCTTCCACCAAACCACCGCCCAGCACCCGGTCGAACTCGCTGATGCCGGTGGAAACCCGCAGATGCTCGGTCTGCTGCACATCCTTCAAGGCGGTGATCTTGGGCGCCTCGACCTTGCCGGCCCAGCCACTGCGGCGTGCCGCCGGCGCCTTTGCCGCGGCGGCGGTCTCCAGCACGATCTCGCTCAGCACGTTCCATACACCACATTCGGTGCACTGGCCCTGCCACTTGCTGTACTCGGCGCCACATTCGCTGCAGACGTATGCGCTGCGGGTCTTGGCCATGAACATTCCTATCTGCGTCAGCGCCGCAGGATAGCCCACCGATGTCGCAAACGCTGCGACAGCTAAAGTCCCCGCCACTGCTGCCGCTAGGTAAGCGGGGCTTTGCTCCGTCACGATGTTCAGGAATCCGCATGATCGGCAGTTACAACCAGGGCCTCGTCGTCGTCTCGTTGTTGGTGGCAATACTTGCCTCCTACACCGCATTGGACATGTCCGCGCGCGTGGCCAGCAGCCAAAGTCGACGGGCGGCACGCATCTGGCTGATAGGCGGCGCAGCGGCGATGGGGCTGGGCATCTGGTCGATGCATTTCATCGGCATGCTCGCCTTCAAGCTGCCGATCCCCGTCGGCTACGACCTTTTCCTCACCACCTGCTCGCTGGCGGCCTCCGTTGGCGCATCGATGTACGCGCTCTGGCTGGTCTCCCGCCAGCACCTGCCGCTCAGCCGCCTGCTGGCCGGCGCGGTGCTGATGGGCCTGGGCATCGCGGCCATGCACTACATCGGCATGGCCGCGATGCAGATGCAACCCGGCATCGACTATGACCCGGCGTGGTTCACCCTTTCGATCCTGATCGCCATTGGCGCCTCGGCGGCGGCACTGTGGATCGCACAACGCCTGCGCCATGAACAGCCGCGCCTGATGCCGATGCGCCTGCTCGCATCGTTGGTGATGGGTGTGGCCATCGTCGGCATGCACTACACCGGCATGGCCGCCGCGCGCTTCCCTGCCGACGCGATCTGCGGGGCCATCAGCGACGGCGGGCTGGATACACATCTGCTCGCCGGCCTGGTCATCGTCACCACCATCGCCACCCTGGCGGTCGCGCTGCTGGCCTCGGTCTTCGACGGACAGATGCGGCTGCGTACCGGCATACTGGCCCACTCGCTGGCCAACGCCAATGAAAAGCTGGTGCAGGCCGCGCTGCACGACCCGCTAACCCAACTGCCCAACCGGGTACTGCTGCAGGACCGCATCGAACGGGCGATCGAGAAGGCCAATCGCCGCGAGTTCGGCCTTGCCCTGATGTTCTGCGACCTGGACGGTTTCAAGAACGTCAACGATGCCTACGGCCACCAGCTCGGCGACCGCCTGCTGGTGCAGTTCAGCAAAAAAGTCAGCGCCCTGCTGCGCAGCCAGGACACCTTCGCCCGACTCGGCGGCGATGAGTTCGTCATCGTGATGGCCATCGACACACCCGACGATGCCGCCTTGATGGCCGAACAGATCAGCGCCGCCATCAGCGCGCCGTTCCTGATCGACAATGCCGAGCTGCTGGTCAGCACCAGCATCGGCATCGCGCTGTACCCGGAGGACGCCAGCAACGAGCGCGAGTTGATGATGCATGCCGATGCGGCGATGTATCACGTCAAGCACAGTGGGCGAAACGGCCACGCGTTCTTCACTTCGACAATGCAGGCCGGCACCCGCCAACGCCTGCGCCTGCTGCAGGACCTGCGTCACGCAACCGCGCGCAATGAGCTGGTGCTGCATTACCAGCCGAAATTCCCGGCCGGCGGCAGCCGCGCCAACGGTGCTGAAGCGCTGCTGCGCTGGAACCATCCAGAGCTCGGCATGCTGTCGCCCGATGTATTCATTCCCGTTGCCGAGCGCAGCGGCTTGATCATCCAGATCGGCGAGTGGGTGCTGGACGCGGCCTGCGCGCAGCTGCGTGCCTGGCATGACGCCGGCAACACCGATTGGTCGATGGCGGTGAACCTGTCTCCCCTGCAGTTCGCCTCGCCGACGCTGGTGGAAACCGTGCGCTGCGCGCTGGAACGCCATGCGCTGGACCCGCGCCAACTGACCCTGGAAGTGACTGAAAGCACGGCGATGAAGGACGTGGACGCCAGCCTGCAGATGCTGGAAGCGCTGACCGCGATGGGCGTACGCATCGCCATCGACGACTTCGGCACCGGTTACTCCAGCCTGCTCTATCTCAAGCGCATGCCGGCCACCGAGCTGAAGATCGATCGCGCCTTCGTCCGCGACCTGGAGCACAACAGCGAGGATGCGGCCATCGTCTCCTCGATCATCGCGTTGGGCCGCACGCTGCAGCTGCAGGTGGTCGCCGAAGGTGTGGAAACCGAAGCGCAGCGCAATTTCCTGGGCGAACTTGGCTGCGATGTATTGCAGGGCTATCACCTCGGCCGGCCAATGGCGGCCGCCGATTTCGTAAGCCGCAACAGCTGAAGCCAGACCGCAGGCGTAAGCCGCGAAGCTGGCAACGCCTGAAAAGCCCAAAAGCCACCCCTTCCCCCAGCCCTCCGTTGGCCTGCCCCTATGGTGGGGTCCACGGGCTTCGGGCGGAGCCTTGCGGGGCTGGGGTTCCACCCAAAAGCCACCCAAATTTTGGGGGCGCGGCGTACCCCGCGAAGCCCGTGATTCTGCAGATCCCAGGAATGCTGATCCCTGGAATATGGTCAGCTTCGCGGCTTACGCCGCTCCTACAACTGCGGCTGGCGGATGTATTGTCGGGAACGCCTTTGCCGAGCATGGCTCGGCACTACAAAAAAAACAAAAACAAAGGCCGCCTTGCGGCGGCCTTTGCTGTGCATCAAGCGATCAAACCGCTCAGTGCATCATGTGGGCGTTCATGTTCCACATGACCCACAGCGTACCCAGCACGATGATGCCGATCACCACCAGGGTGAACATGCCGGCATTGACGTTCCAGCGGGCAGCCGAGGAACGATCAAGGTGCAGGAAGAACACCAGGTGCACCAGCAGCTGCAGGATGCCTGCAACCACGATCACCGCGCCGGTGGCGAAGCTGGACATGCCACCACTCATCACCACCCAGAACGGGATGATGGTGAGCACGGCAGCCAGCACGAAGCCGATCAGGTAAGACTTGACGCTGCCGTGGCTCTCGCCAGCGGCACCGTGTGCATGATTGTCATGTGCGGACATTACATCGCTCCCGACAGATAAACGACAGAGAACACGCCGATCCAGACCAGATCCAGGAAGTGCCAGAACAGGCTCAGGCACGCCATGCGGGTCTTGTTGCGCGGAGTCAGGCCATCCTGCTTGAGCTGGATGAACATCACCGCCAACCACAGCAGACCAGCGGTCACGTGCAGACCGTGGGTACCAACCAGGGCGAAGAACGCCGACAGGAAGGCACTCTTGTCCGGGCCGTGGCCGTTATGGATCAGGTGGTTGAACTCCCAGATTTCCATGCCCATGAAGCCGGCACCCAGCAGCCAGGTGATGGCCAGCCAGAAGAACATCAGGCCCTTCTTCGACTGGTGCATGGCGATCATGCCCAGGCCGAAGGTCAGCGAGGACACCAGCAGCAGCGCGGTTTCCCACGCCACGAACGGCAGCTCGAACAGGTCCTTGGCCGACGGGCCACCATTGGTGCCGCCGGACAGAACCACATAGGTCACGAACAGGGTGGCGAAGATGAGCAGATCGCTCATCAGGTACACCCAGAAACCGAAGACGGTGTTCTCGCTGGTGTCGTGATGCTCGTGATGGTCATCGCCATGGTCCGCAGCGTGCGCTGCGGAACCGTGGGTCATCGTGTGGGCGTTCGTGCTCATGCCTTCACCTCGGTCTTCACCAAGCCCTGAGCTTCCAGGTGCTTACGGTGTTCGTTCTCGATACGTTCCACCTCGGCAGCCGGCACCCAGTAATCCACGTCCTTGTCGAAGGTACGGTAGATGAAGGTGGCGATCATGCCGACCAGGCCGATGATGGCCAGCACCCACATGTGCCAGACCATCGCAAAGCCCAGCACCAGGCTGAACGCGCCGATGACAACACCGGTACCGGTGTTCTTCGGCATATGGATGTCGCTGTACTTGGCCGGCTTCTGCCAGGCTTCGCCGCGCTGCTTGCGGTGCCAGAATTCGTCCAGCTCCTCACCCTTGGGCAGGGTGGCGAAGTTGTAGAACTGCACCGGGGAAGCGGTTTCCCACTCCAGGGTACGGGCATCCCACGGATCGCCGGTCAGGTCAGCATTCTTCTTGCGGTCGCGGATGGACACGGCGATCTGGATCACCTGGCACAGGATGCCGAGGGCGATGATCGCGGCGCCGACAGCGGCAACGATGAAGTACGGCTGGTAGTCCATGTTCGGGTAGCTCTGCATACGACGCGTAGCACCCATGAAGCCCAGTGCGTACAGCGGCATGAAGGCCACGTAGAAGCCGATGAACCAACCCCAGAACGCGCGCTTGCCCCAGGTTTCATTCAAGGTGAAGCCAAACATCTTCGGCCACCAGTAAGTGATACCGGCAAACATGCCGAACACCACGCCGCCGATGATGACGTTGTGGAAGTGGGCAATCAGGAACAGCGAGTTGTGCAACACGAAGTCGATGGCCGGGATCGCCAACATCACGCCGGTCATGCCGCCGATGGTGAAGGTGACCATGAAGCCGATCGTCCACAACACCGGCGAGGTGAAGTGCACGCGGCCGCGGTACATCGTGAACAGCCAGTTGAAGATCTTCACGCCGGTCGGGATCGAGATGATCATCGTCGTGATGCCGAAGAAGGCATTGACGTTGGCACCCGAGCCCATGGTGAAGAAGTGGTGCAGCCACACCAGGAACGACAGCACACCGATCGCACAGGTGGCGTAGACCATGCCCTTGTAGCCGAACAGGGTCTTGCGCGAGAACGTGGCGATCACTTCAGAGAACACACCGAATGCCGGCAGCACCAGGATGTAGACCTCGGGGTGACCCCAGATCCAGATCAGGTTGATGTACAGCATGGCGTTGCCGCCACCATCGTTGGTGAAGAAGTGCGTACCCAGGTAACGGTCCAGGGTCAGCAGCACCAGGGTGATGGTCAGCACCGGGAAGGCAGCAATGATCAGCAGGTTGGTGACCAGGGCGGTCCAGCTGAACACCGGCATGTGCATCAGCTTCATGCCCGGGCTACGCATCTTGAGGATGGTGATGAAGAAGTTGATACCGCTCAGCGTGGTACCCAGGCCGGAGACCTGCAGCGCCCAGATGTAGTAATCCATACCGACGCTTGGACTGTATTCCAAGCCTGACAAGGGCGGGAACGCCAACCAGCCGGTCGCCGCGAATTCACCGATCCACAGCGAGATCATCATCAGGCCGCAGCCTGCGACGAACAGCCAGAAGCTCAGCGAGTTCAGGAACGGGAAGGCAACGTCGCGCGCACCAATCTGCAGCGGCACCACCAGGTTCATCAAACCGGTGATCAGCGGCATGGCCACGAAGAAGATCATGATCACGCCGTGGGCGGTGAAGATCTGGTCGTAGTGGTGCGGCGGCAGATAGCCTTCGGCACCGCCGGCGGCCACGGCCTGCTGGGCACGCATCATGATCGCGTCGGAGAAGCCGCGCAGCAGCATCACGAACGCCACGATCAGGTACATCGCGCCGATCTTCTTGTGGTCCACCGAGGTGAACCACTCCTTCCACAGGTAGCCCCACAGCTTGAACTTGGTGACCGCGGCTACAACAGCCAGGCCGCCCAGCACCGCGCCGATGAGGGTGGTAAGCACGATCGGATCGTGCGGCAGTGAATCAAGAGAGAGTTTTCCAAGCATCGTCATTCTCCCGAGGCGCCATGGCCGGCATGTGCGGCTTCGGCGGGCTCGTTGGCAGTGTGACCGGCGTGGCCGTCAGCCGTGGCGGCAGCAGGCGCAGCGGCGGCAGGAGCCTCGTGGCTCATGGCGGCGTGGTCCATCGCGTCATGGCCCATCGCAGCGTGGTCCATGGCTTCGGCCTGCATCGCCTCGTGGCCAGCACCTTCGTGCGACATCTTCTTGCCATCGTGCTTCATGCCGAAGTGGTGGTTCTCACCGGCATGCTTGGCAATGATGGCGTCGAACAGGCCCTTCTCGGTGCTGCCGTAATAGGTCACCGGGTGCCAGTCGTGGTTCTGCTCGGTGGTGAGTTCGGTAAATGCCTTCTGGTCCATGACCTTGGCATCGCCGCGCACCTTGGCCAACCAGGCCTGGTATTCCTCGTTGCTCACCGCGTGCGCGGTGAAATGCATCTTGCTGAAGCCTGCACCGCTGTAATGCGAGGAACGGCCTTCATAGCTGCCGGCCTCGTTGGCGATCAGGTGCAGCTTGGTTTCCATGCCGGCCATCGAGTAGATCATGCTGCCCAGATGCGGAATGAAGAACGCATTCATCACCGTATCGGCGGTGATCTTGAAGTTCAGCGGGGCATCAACCGGGAAGGTCAGCTCGTTGACCACGGCGATGTTTTCTTCCGGGTAGACGAACAGCCACTTCCAGTCCAGCGAGATCGCTTCGATCACCACCGGCTTGGTATCGGACTCCAGCGGCTTGTACGGATCCAGCGCATGCGAAGAACGCCAGGTCAGCACGGCCAGGACCAGGATGATCATGCACGGGATCGACCAGACCACCACTTCGATGGCGGTGGAGTGAGACCAGTTGGGCTCGTAACGGGCCTTGGTGTTGGATGCGCGGTACTTCCACGCGAACACCAGCGTCAGCACGATCACTGGGATGACCACCAGCAGCATCAGCACCGTACAGGTGATCAGCAGCGTGAGTTCGTCCCGGGCGATCTGGCCCTTGGGGTCAAACAGGGCCCAGTCGCAGCCCGTCATCAAGACGGCCATAGCGACAATGAGGCCCGGACGCAAAAAGCGTCCAAGAGTTTTCAACGGAATCATCGGTCGATCCAATTGCGAGGGAGAGCCGCACCTGGCAAGCCCATACATGCAAACGCAAACAAGCGCCCGGGGATTGCCCACCGGGGAGACATGTAGGGGGTTGTCAGATTTCAGCCCCGCAATTTTAGGCCTTCACACACCACTTAAGAAAGGGATTGACAATGATTTCGCGCAGCAAAAGCGGGCAATCCCGTGCGACACGTTGTCGCACCTGCGCGCAGCGAGGGGCAGATACAGCAAAGCCCTGCGTTGTTCACAACGAAAGCGACTCATCGCCTTCGCGGCCGCCAGCATCCAGCAACTGCGACGGCAAAAGCCGGCCCCGAAGAGAAGATCTGCCGATGCGATGAATGCGCGCAGTAACCGCCCCCCGTCCCGTTCAGGTTTATGAGCAACAACATGCACGCCCCCATGCTCAAACGCGCATCGGGCCTCACATACAGAAAAGGCCCGCGCAAGGCGGGCCTAATCTGGTGCCGGAAATAGGAATCGAACCTACGACCTACGCATTACGAATGCGCCGCTCTACCAACTGAGCTATTCCGGCGAAGGCGCGAATTGTAGGCAAAGGCGGGAGCCGCGGTCAATCCACCCGCTGCAAGAGACTGTCCCGAGCCTTGGGGCAGTTGGCGCTGGCCAAGCCCGGCAATTGCCCGAAGTGATCATCAGTCCGAGTGCAGGAGGGAAACCACAGCACTCGACCCGGCACCACAACACCATCTACCGCCCCAGCCGCCGCACCGCAGCCAGCCGATACGCCCTGAGCCTTGCGTGCAGCATCGGGTCGCCTGCAAACCCTATCCCGGCCGGTAACAACGCCGGATCGAAGGCCACTTTGCGCTGGCTGGCCTGCTGCGGCAGCAGCCGCTCCAGCCAGATGTGGCCAAGCGCGAATGATGGCGTGGCCGGGTCCCAGCCGCGGCTGATGTCGGCCGGATCCTCATCCTCGGGCACCGGGGTGAACAGCAGGGCGAATACCACGCTGCCCTTCGATAGTTCGCCGCGCAGACGCTTGTCCAGGTAGTCCGGACCGTCCGGCGGCGCGCGGGCGACGTAGTGTTTGGTCGCGCGCACACTGAGGCGGCCGATGCGCGCGTGCCCGTCCGGAGCGATCAGCCGGTAGGCGTGCAGCATGTGGTAATCCAGGGCGCTGAAGCTGCTGGTCACCGCACCTGCGCGCAATTCCTCGAAACGCGCCGCCGCCGGGCATGCAGCCAACTGCGCCGCCAGCATCGCTGGTGAGCGCTCGCGTTGATTCAGTGCATTCAAGAAAGCGAGAAACGCTTCCGGATCGCTGGCCGGAAAGCCTTCCAGCGAGTGCCCTATCAGCACCATTCCCGCCTTGTTGCCAATCCGCAGGGCGAGGCCGCGCGGTTCGCCGGCGGGGCTGCGCTGATCTATATGTGGATTGGCACCGGAGCTGGAAAAGCGCGCGACTACGCGCTGGTCCTCGCCGCCAAATACGGCGGCCATGCAGAACTGCGGCGCAGTGGCGGTGGCACGGAAATGCCCTTCCACCAGCAGGCCGCGTGCATGATTCACCCGGCCACCGGTGGCCACCTTTGCCCCGGCGCGCAGGGCAGCGAACAGCGCCTGCGAGATGTCTGTCGCCATCGTCGTGTCCTCGCACCGCACCGCCGCGGCAGCAGACAGCAGCTCGCGCAGGCGCGGCGCAGATCAGCACTCACTCATACCAGGGCGCAGCGCGATATGTTTGTATTCCAGAAAGTCTTCCAGGGCGGCCAGTCCATTCAGTCGCCCCAGCCCGGACTGCTTGAAGCCGCCCTCCTCCGTGCCGTCGAAAACCCGCGCCCAGTCATTGATCCAGACCGAGCCGGCATCAAGCGCCTCGGCAACACGCAATGCGCGGTCCACGTCGCGCGTCCAGACGCTGGCAGCCAAACCGTATTCGCTGTCGTTGGCCAGGCGGATCGCCTGTGCCTCGTCATTGAAGCGTTGAATGGTGAGCACTGGGCCGAAGGTTTCCTGCTGGATGATGTCCAACGCGTTGTCGAACACTTCCAGCAAGGCCGGGCGGAAGAACGCGCCTTTGCGCAGCGGACCGGTGGTAATGGGGCCTCCACGTTCGACCACGATCGCGCCGGAGCCGATTGCGTGCTCGACCACCGCATCCACCCGCGCCACATTTGCGCGATCGATCAACGGCCCCATGTCACTGTGCGGGTCCGCCGCCGGGCCCACCTTGACCATGCGTAGGCGCGCGCCCATGCCATCACGCACCGCGTCGTAGAGCGCGTCATGCACCAGCAGGCGTGAGCCGGTCATGCAGAACTGGCCACTGAAGACGGTCAGCGCTTTCTCCAGCATGGGCAATGCCTGGCCCAGATCGGCATCCTCGAACAGGATCATCGGCGTCTTGCCCCCCAGCTCCATGCCGAAGCGTTTGAGGTGCCTGGCCCCGCTACCGCTTATCGCCCGGCCGGTGCGGGTGGATCCTGTAAAACTCACCACCGGTACTTGCGGCGACTCCACCAGGTAACTGGAGCCCTCCGCGCCGCTTTCGAAGAACAGATTGATGACACCACGCGGCAGGGATTCGGCTTCGGCCATGATCCTGGCCATGGTGCTGGCGATCTGCGCTACCTGCGCCGGCAGTTTGATCACTGCGGTGCAGCCAGCGGCCAATGCCGGTGCCAACGAACGGATGGTCAGCACCACCGGCGAGTTCCAGGGAGCAATCACCGCTGCCACCCCCATCGGCTGGCGCAGGACCATCGACAGCCGGCCCGGCTTCGGGCGCAGCGCGCGGCCCGCCTCCAGCATCGCGGTCGCCGCCGAATAGCGCAGCTTGCTGGGCACCATGTCCAGTTCGAACTTGGCCTCGGCGGCGATCTTGCCGTTCTCCAGTGAAAGGATCTTGGCCAAGCGATCCCGGTTGCGTTCGAATGCCTGCGCCAGCTGTTCCAGCACCTGCGCGCGCAACTCATGGTCGTGCGCCCACAGGGTCTGCTGGAAGGCCTGCGACGCAGCCGCTACCGCCGCCATCGCCGCAGCACGACCATTGTCCGGGTAACTGCCGATCACCTCATATGTAGCCGGATTTATAGAATCCTTGAGCACGCCATCAAAACGCGGAATGCCATTGATCCAGTTGGCAGCCCGCCGCAGGTGATCCGGGGATTTGCTCGATCCGCTCATGCGGCCTCCGCACGTTGATTAGTCAGGGTCCACCGGCCCGTGCCGGTCGTTTGCTGCAGAGCGCCACACTGCGGATACCAGCAGCTCCACCAAGGGCGCGCTGATGTTGACCACGATCGACACGATGATCAGCGTCGACCCCATCACCCGCAGCGGCAATGGCCACTGTTTGAAGTACGAGCCGAACACACTCACCACCGTCAACACGGTGGGATACACCGCCAGCCAGATCAGCACGGTGCGCTTCAAACGCGATGCGAGCTCGTTGCGCCACATCAGCAGCCTGCATCCCGCATCCACTGGCTGATGCGCTCGGCCAGCATGATCACCGTCGGATTGGTTGCCACGCATGGCACGTCCGGAAATGCTGAGGCATCGGCCACGCGCAACCCGTCCACACCGCGTACGCGCCCCTGGTAGTCGGTTACCGCGTGCGCATCGTTCGCACCGCCCATCGGCGCGGTGGAGGTGGGGTGGTGGTAGATGTCCAGCGCCATGGGCAGCGCCGCCTCCAGTGCCTCGTACGAGGTTGCCAGCGCGCCCGGCACCATCTCCTCGGCAATCAACGCCGCCAAGGGGGCTTGTCTGGCGATATGCCGGATCAGCTTGATGCCTTCCACCATCAATTGCCGGTCCTGTGCATCGTTCAACAGGTTGAGTGCAATGACCGGTGCCACCTCCGGCGCGCGCGAACGCAGCGTCACCGAGCCCAGCGCGCGTGGCCGGGTCAACGCCAAGGCCAGCATGAAGATCGCCCCGGTGGGCGAGGCCTGCGGGTCACCGTAATGCACTGCCGACACATGCAGATCACCGACATTGGCGGCAGCCTGGGACGAGCGCGCCCACAGGATCGCGCCGACCGGCGGCACCGGCAGACCGAGCCGATCCGGGCGCGCGGCCCAGGTGGTATAGAAGAATGGGTGTTCCTGCAGTCGCTGGCCGACCGGCAGGTCAGCAACCACCTCGATATCCAGCTCCTGCAGATGCTTCGCCGGGCCAATCCCGGAGCGCAGCAACACCGCTGCGGTGCCATAGGCGCCGGCACTCAGCACGATGTTGCCAGCGGCAATACGTTGGCCATCGGCCAGCAGCACCGCTGCCGCGCGTCGGCCCTCGAAAATGACACGATCAACCAGGACCTCGCTGCGGATCGTCAGGTTGGGTCGCATCCGCACATCAAGCGAAAGATAGGTCATGCCGGTATTGAGCCGCTGCCCCATCCGGTTGTTCATCGGATAAGGACCGACGCCGAACGGCTGCTCGCCGTTGAAGTCATCCACCCGCGCAAAGCCCGCCTGCACTGCCGCGGCGATGAAGGCGCGCTGCATGTCCGACACTTCATCATCCTGCAGGTAATGGATGGGCCACGGCCCGCTGCGGCCATGCACGGCATCCTCGCCGTGCACCGTGCTCTCGCTGCGCTGGAAGAACGGCAGCACCTCCTGTGCCGTCCAGTGTTCCAGACCCGCCGCGGCCCAGCGCTCGAAGTCACCGGCTGGCGCGCGCATCGCCACACCCGCATTGACCGCCGAACAGCCACCCAGCACCTTGCCACGCGGGACCGGTATCGTCGTCCCGTAGCGCGTTGGTTCGGCCGAATATCCCCAGTCGTGCGTGGCATCGCCGCCGATGATGTGCTGCTGGCGTACCGCATCGGGGTAGGCGTCGGGCGCATAGGCTGGCCCGGCCTCGATCAGCAGGACACGCCGGTACGACTCCTCGCTGAGCCGACGCGCCATCACCGCGCCCGCCGAACCGCCCCCGACAATCACCACGTCGTAGTGCGACTCCTCCGAACTGGCCAGCGCATGCGCACTGTCACCGCGCACCTGCGCCCCTGTACCCGCGTATTTTTGCCGAGTCGCCATGGCGAGCACCTCCTTGCCGCAGAACCGTCAAACCAACCTCCGCCAGCTTCAAACAGCCGTGCCGCAAGCGCTGCCGTTGGCGGAACCTTGGCGTCCATCGTCGGTCGCCGGCGGCGCAATCAGAATCCATGCAACTGTCATCACAGCCAGGAACAAATGTCCTCAGTCCTCTCATCGCTGGAATCATTGAATGGTTTGATCGCGTTCGCTTCCGCAGTGCGGGCGGGAAGCTTTTCGGCCGCAGGCCGGCAACTGGGCCTATCCGCTTCGGCGGTCGGCAAATCCGTCGAGCGACTGGAGTTGCGCCTGGGCATGCGCCTGCTCAACCGCACTACCCGTTCCCTCGCGCTCACCGATGAGGGCGAGGTGCTATACCGCTACGCGAACAAAGTGGTGAGCGACCTGCAGGAGGCCGAGCGCGAACTGAACATGCGTCAACGCACGCCACGCGGACGCCTGAAGATCACTGCCAGCCCCCTTCTGGGGCGCAAGTTCGTGCTGCCCGCACTGCGCGACTTCGCCATGCAGCATCCCGAAGTCAACGTCGCGCTCAGTCTCGATGCCGACCGTCGCGACATCGTCGAGGATGGCTTTGACCTCGCGCTATGGGCAGGCGAACTGGAAAATTCCAGCCTGCAGGCGCGCCGACTGGGGTCTTATGCACTCATTACTTGTGCTTCGCCGCGCTATCTTGCCGAGTGCGGTGTTCCCGGCTCGCCCATGGATCTGGCCTGCCACTGCTGCATCCATTACCGGCATCCGGACAACGAGCGACTGGAACCCTGGCGATTCCGGGACGGGGCGCTACCCAGGTCCACCACACCCGACTCCGCCCTCAATGATGTGGCGGCGCTGGCAAGTGCCGCACTGGTCGGACTGGGCATCGTGCAACTGCCTGACTATGTCGTTCGCGAAGACGTCGTCAATGGTCGGTTGCTGCAGGTGCTTGGCAACTACTCCGCCGCACCGACCGGCATCTTTCTGGTCTGGCCGCCGATGGCAGCGCAGGTGCCGCGGGTGCGTGTCTTCATCGACTTCATCGCCAAGCGCGCGAGCCAGGAATTCAATACCTCAGGCACTGCGATTACGGCAACGCCCAAAAACGAATAAAGCCGACCCGGAGGATCGGCTTCATCGCTCGTAGTACCGTAGTGTCCGCCCTCAGTCCACAAGGCGCAGACGCAATTCCTTCGGCAGCGCGAACACCATCGTTTCCGGCTCGCCACCCGTCTCGCGCACGCTGCCCGCGCCCAGTTCGCGCAACCGTGCAATCACACCGTCGACCAGCACCTGCGGTGCCGATGCACCGGCCGTCAGGCCGATGTGCTGCTTGCCGACCACCCATTGCGGATCGATCTCGTCCGCGCCATCGATCAGGTAGGACTCCACGCCTTCACGACGTGCAAGCTCGCTTAGACGGTTGGAATTGGAGCTGTTCGGCGAACCCACCACCAGCACCAGATCACATTCCTTGGCCAGGTCGCGCACCGCATCCTGACGGTTCTGCGTGGCGTAGCAGATGTCGTCGTTCTTCGGCCCCTGGATCTTGGGAAAATGCTTGCGCAGCGCTTCAATCACCGCGCGGGTGTCATCCACCGACAAGGTGGTCTGGGTGGTGTAGGCGAAGTTCTCCGGCTGCGATACCTGCAGCTTCTCGACATCTTCCACGCTCTCGACCAGATAGATATGGCCCACGCCCTTCTCGCGGTTCCACTGGCCCATGGTGCCTTCCACTTCGGGATGGCCTTCGTGGCCGATCAGCACCACGTCGCGGCCGGCGCGGCAGTGACGTGCGACTTCCAGATGGACCTTGGTCACCAACGGGCAGGTGGCATCGAAGACCTTCAGGCCACGCCGATCGGCCTCCATGCGCACCGCCTGCGACACACCATGCGCACTGAAGATGACGGTATTTCCATCCGGCACCTCATCGAGCTCTTCCACGAAGATGGCGCCGCGCGCCTTCAGGTCATCGACCACGAAACGGTTGTGCACCACCTCGTGACGCACATAGATCGGCGCACCCAGGGTTTCGATGGCGCGTTTGACGATCTCGATGGCGCGGTCGACACCGGCACAGAAACCACGGGGATTGGCGAGCAATACGTCCATCTTCAACGACTCCGACCGCTGACGGTCGCTAATGCGGGAACAGATGCCGGAATCATCCGGCTTTTTTCTCGGCCTTGCCATCAAGCAGGCCCATCAACGCGATGCCAATGGCGCCACCCACGATCGCCGCGTCGGCGATGTTGAACGAGGGCCAGTAATGGTCACCGATATACCACTGGATGAAATCCACCACGTGACCATGAATCTGGCGGTCGATGACATTGCCGATGGCACCACCGATCACCAGCGCATACGGCAGCGCACTGCGCCAGTTGGCGCGCGGCGTGCGCGACAGCCAGAACGCCATCAACCCACTGATCGCGACGGCCAGAAACGTGAAGAACCACAGCTGCCAGCCACCGGCATCACTGAGGAAGCTGAATGCTGCGCCGGTGTTATAGGTGCGGTACCAGTTCCAGAAACCCTCGATCACCGGCACCGGGGTGAACTCAGGCAGGCTGGACAGCACCCAGGCCTTGCTCCACTGGTCCAGGCCGATCACGGCCACCGACACCAGCAGGTAGATCAACGCATTGGGTTTAACCGCTTTGGACTGCATGCAAACACCCTTGAAAGTTCAACAACCAAAGAAGCGAGAAGGAGACCGTTGCCGTTTCTCGCTTCTCACCCCTGTTCACTCGCTGCTCGCCATCAGAACCAGCGGCGGTCTTCGCCAGCGCCATCGATATTGCTGACGCAACGGCCGCACAGTTCCGGATGCGCTTCGACCGAGCCGACATCGGCGCGGTAATGCCAGCAACGCACGCACTTGGCCTTGTCGGTCGGCTGCGCGCTGACAAACACCTCGTCGGTGGTCGCCGGGCGCACGCTGACATCGCCACTGATGAACAGGAAGCGCAGTTCCTCGGCCAGCGGCTGCCAGCGCGCGGCCTGCTCCTCGTTGGCAGCGACAGTGATCTCCGCTTCCAGCGCGGCACCGATGGCGCCATTGGCACGCATCGGCTCCAGCACCTTGGAGACCTGCTCACGCAGCGCCAGCAACTGGTCGAAATCGGCTGCGCCCAGCTGGGCATCGGCCGGCAACGGCGCCAGGCCGTCGTACCAGGTGGTGAACAACACGTTGTCGGCACGCTTGCCCGGCAGATAGCCCCACAGCTCTTCGGCGGTGAAGGTCAGGATCGGTGCCACCCAGCGCACGAACGCTTCGGCGATGTGGAACATCGCCGTCTGCGCCGACCGACGGCCGCGCGAATCCTCCTGCATCGTGTACAGGCGGTCCTTGGTCACGTCCAGGTACAGCGAGCCCAGGTCGACGCTGCAGAAGTTCAGCAGCAGCTGCACGATCTCGGCCATGTTGTAGTTGGCGTAGGCGGCCTTGATCTTCTCCTGCAGCTCGAACGCGCGATGCACGATCCAGCGGTCCAGGGCGACCATTTCCGCCAAGGCAACCAGGTGCTGGGTCGGATCGAAACCATCCAGGTTGCCGAGCAGGAAGCGCGCGGTGTTGCGCAGGCGGCGGTAGGCGTCGGCGTTGCGCTTGAGGATTTCCTGCGACAGCGACATCTCGTTGCTGTAATCGGCCGAGGCAATCCACAGGCGCAGGATGTCCGCGCCCAGGGTGCGCATGATTTCCTGCGGCTCGATGCCGTTGCCCAGCGACTTGGACATCTTGCGGCCGTGCTCGTCCACGGTAAAACCGTGGGTCAGGCACTGCTTGTACGGCGCGTGCTTGTCGATGGCCACGCCGGTCAGCAGCGAGGACTGGAACCAGCCACGGTGCTGGTCGGAACCTTCCAGGTACAGGTCGGCCGGCTTGCCATAACCACGTGCCAGCAGCACGCCTTCATGGGTCACGCCGGAGTCGAACCAGACATCGAGGATGTCGGTGACCTTTTCGTACTGGGCGGCTTCGCCTCCAAGCAGTTCGGTGGCGTCCAGCGAATACCAGACGTCGATGCCGCCCTGCTCCACGCGATCGGCCACCTGCTGCATCAGCTCGACGCTGCGCGGGTGCGGCTCACCGGTTTCGCGGTGGGTGAACAAGGCAATCGGCACGCCCCAGGTACGCTGGCGGCTGATGCACCAGTCCGGGCGACCGTCGACCATGCTGCTGATACGCGCCTTGCCCCAGCTCGGGAACCAGCCCACGTTGTCGATGGCCGCCATCGCGTCGTTGCGCAGGTTGGCCTTGTCCATCGAGATGAACCACTGCGGGGTGGCGCGGAACACCACCGGCGTCTTGTGGCGCCAGCAATGCGGGTAACTGTGCTGGATCTCGAAGAACGCCAGCAACGCGCCGCTCTCTCGCAGCACATCGACGATCAGCGGCTGTGCCTTCCACAGATGCTGGCCAGCCAGCTCGACCGTGCCAGCCGGCGGCGTCGACGACAGGTAGACGCCACGGCCATCGACCGGGTTGATCTGGCCGGCGTTGTACTTGTCCATCAGCCCGTACTGCTGGCTGACCGCGAAGTCTTCCTGGCCGTGGCCGGGCGCGGTGTGCACCGCACCGGTACCGTCGGCATCCGAAACGTGCTCACCGTTGAGCAGCGGGATGTCGCGGTTGGCATAGAACGGGTGTGCCAGCAGCTGGTTTTCCAGCGCCGAACCCTTGGCATGGCCGTGCACGACCACCTCGGTCACGCCGTAGCGCGACAGCGAACGCTCGGCCAGCGCCGAGGCCAGCACCAGCCAGCGCGGCTGGCCGTTATGGGCCGGGCCTTCGACCAGCGCATATTCGATATCCGCACCCAGCGACACAGCCAGCGAAGCCGGCAGCGTCCACGGCGTGGTGGTCCAGATCGGCACCGCCACTTCCACGCCAGCCGGCAGCTCGACGCCGAAGCTGGCGGCAAGCGCCTTGGAATCGCGCGCGGCGTAAGCCACGTCGATGGCCGGCGAGGTCTTGTCCTGGTATTCGATCTCGGCCTCGGCCAGCGCCGAGCCACAGTCGAAGCACCAATGCACCGGCTTGGCACCGCGCACCAGGTGGCCGTTGGCAACGATCTTGGACAGCGCACGGATCTCGTTGGCCTCGAAATCGAAGCTCAGCGTCTTGTACGGATTCTCCCAATCGCCAATCACACCCAGGCGCTTGAAATCAGCGCGCTGCAGGTTGATCTGCTCTTCGGCGTACTCACGGCACTTCTGCCGGAACTGCTCGGCATCGAGTTTGACCCCGACCTTGCCCCACTTCTTCTCGACCGCGATCTCGATCGGCAGGCCATGGCAATCCCAGCCCGGGATGTAGGGTGCATCGAAGCCGTCGAGGTAACGCGACTTGACGATGATGTCCTTGAGGATCTTGTTGACCGCGTGGCCCAGGTGGATCTGGCCATTGGCATACGGCGGGCCGTCGTGCAGCACGAACAGCGGGCGACCCTTCGCGTTCTCGCGAAGCTGCGCGTAAATGCCCTGCTCTTCCCAACGTGCCAGGATGCCCGGCTCGCGCTTGGGCAGGTCGCCGCGCATCGGGAATTCCGTTGCCGGCAGATGGAGGGTGGCTTTGTAATCCTGGCTCACGCGGTAGCTCGCAATCTGTGTTCGTTGAGGATGCGACGCGCTTGCTCTGCGTCGCGGTGCATCTGCTCGGTCAACGCCGGCAGATCGTTGAACTTCTCTTCATCCCGCAGCTTGGCGACAAATTCCACTTCGATATGGCGGCCGTAAAGATCGCCATGGAAGTCGAACAGGTGTGCCTCGAGCAGCGGTTCCACACCTTCAACCGTGGGGCGCGTGCCGAAGCTCGACACCGACGGCCATGGCTGCTCGAAAACGCCATGTACCCACGTAGCGTAGATACCAGAAAGTGCGGGTGTTTTCGGGAAACGCAAGTTGGCGGTCGGGAAGCCCAAGGTGCGGCCCAACTGGCGCCCGCGCACCACCCGGCCACCAATCGAATACGGCCGACCCAGCAACTCGCCGGCATGATCGAACTCACCGGCCACGATCAACTCGCGGATGCGGGTGCTGGAAATGCGCTCGCCGTTCAGGTGCACCGGCTCGATTTCACCAGCGACAAAGCCGAGCTCGGCGCCCATCGCCTGCAGCAGCGCGATATCGCCGCCACGGCGGTTGCCGAAATGGAACTTCGGGCCGATCCAGACTTCACGCGCACCGAGCCGGCGCACCAGCATGTCACGGACGAAATCCTCGGCGGTGATCGCCGCCATCCTGGCGTCAAAGCGCAGCAGGCCGACGCTGTCGACCCCCAGCTCACGCAGGGTGGCGACCTTGTCACGGGCCAGCATCAAGCGCGGCGGCGGGTTGTCCTTGGCGAAGAACTCACGCGGCAGCGGCTCGAAGCCCAAGGCTACCGCGGGCACACCCAAGGCGCGGGCACGGGCAACTGCGTGGCGCACCAGCGCCCGATGGCCCAGGTGCAGGCCATCGAAGGCACCAATGCAGACCACGCTTCCCTGCGGGAACAACACCCCGCCTTCGACGTCTCTAAAAAGCCTGCTCATTCCATCCGGATCCGGCCCATACGGGCCGGTTCTGTCGTGTGTAGCCCTGAAGTATAACGGGCGGCTCAATGCCCGCGCAGGTCGCGGGGACGGAAGCCCATCGCAATCATCGCCAGCAGATAACTCGCACCGCCGGCGCCGACCAGCAGCGCCAGGGCGCTGGCACGCTGCCACTTATCCATCGGCGTGAACTCCGGCAACCAATGCAGCAGGCCCAGCAGCACCGCCACCATCGCAATACAGGCCACAACCAAGCGAAGCAGGTAGCCCGCCCAGCCCGGCCGGCGCTGGTAGACCCCGGTCTTGCCCAGCCAATACCAGAGCAGCGCCAGGTTCAGATAGCTGGACAAGGCACTGGCAATGCCCAGCGCCAGATGCAGGCCCGGCTGCTTGCCCAGGGCCACCATCACCCCCTGCTGCCTCAGCTCCGGCGGCACCATGAAGTGGAAAACCACCGCCAGCAGGATGAAGTTGAAGACCATATTGGCCACCAGCGCGACCAGGCCGGCGCGCACCGGGGTCTTGGTGTCCTGGCGCGAATAGAAGGCCGGCAGCACCACCTTCAGCAACGCGAAGGCCGGCAGGCCGAAACTCAGGCCATAAACCGCCAATGCGGTCATCTGGGTATCGAATTCGGTGAATCTGCGGTACTGGAACAAGGTGGCGATCAGCGGCTCGGCCAGCAACAGCAGGGCCAACATCGCCGGCACGGCGATCAGCAGCGTCATCCGCAGCCCCCAATCCAGCGCATTGGAGAAGCCCTCGCCGTCCGTCTTGACGTGGTGGCGGGCCAGCGCCGGCAGGATCACCGTACCCAGGGCCACGCCAAACACGCCCAGCGGCAGCTCCAGGAAGCGGTCCGCCAGCGACAGCCAGGACTGCGAGCCATCGGTCAGGTGGGCGGCAATCACCGTATCCAGCAGCAGGTTGATCTGCGCCACCGAAGAGCCGAACAGGGTTGGCACCATCAGGGTCAGCACTTTGCGCACATCGGGGTGGTTCCAGCCCCAGCGTGGCAAGGTCAGCAGATTGATGCCTTTCAGGCCCGGCAGCTGGAACAGCAACTGCAGCACGCCGGCCGCCAGCACCGCCCAGCCCAGCGCCAGGATCTGCTTCTCCGGCGTCCCGCCGAGCCGTGGCGCCAGCCACAACGCGCCGGCGATCATGCACAGATTGAGGATCACCGGCGTCAGCGCCGGCATCGCGAACCGCTGGAAGCTGTTCAGCGCACCGCCGGCCAGGGCGGTCAGCGAGACAAACAGCAGGAACGGAAAGGTCAGCCGGAACAGATCGACCAACAGGCCCTGCTTGGCCGGATCGCTGACGCCACTGCTGAACAGGAAGGCCAGCTGCGGGGTGAAAATCAGCGCCAGGGCGGTGATCACCAACAGCGCGCCGCCCAGGGTGCCGGACACCCGCGACATCAGCTCGCGCAGGTCGGCATGCGGCCGGGTCTCCTTCACCTCGGTGAAAACCGGCACGAAGGCGGTGGCGAAAGAGCCCTCCGCGAACAGCCGGCGCAGGAAGTTGGGCACCCGGAACGCGACCCAGAATGCATCCGTGACCGCGTTGCTACCGAAGGTGGTAGTGATAACCTGATCACGGACCAGGCCCAGGACCCGGGAAATCATCGTCATGCTGCTGAACGACAGCAGCCCCCGCAACATGCGCGGTGAACTCACCCACGGCCCCCTTGACAACTTGACTTGACGTTCATTCGGACAGCCATCATACTTGCATGCTTGCTGTTCCCACCACATCGATTTTCAGGAAACCACCACTGTGGCCAATATCAAGTCCGCCAAGAAGCGCGCCAAGCAGACCGTTGTGCGCAACGCGCGTAACACGGCTCAGCGTTCGATGCTGCGCACCGCCGTCAAGAAGGTGATCAAGGCTCTGGACGCCAACGACGCCGCCGGCGCCGAGGCAGCCTTCGCCGTCGCCCAGCCGATCCTTGACCGTTTCAGCGCCCGTGGCCTGATTCACAAGAACAAGGCTGCGCGTCACAAGAGCCGTCTGACCGCTCGCATCAAGGCCATCAAGGCTGCCTGATCCGCGCGATCACCCGGGGTCGCAAGACTCCCGGCATGAAAAACCCGACCTTGCGTCGGGTTTTTTATTGCCCGCGATTTCACCTGTAGTGCCGAGCCATGCTCGGCAGAGGCTTCACCGGTAAAGCCAGCCGGTAGTGCCGAGCCATGCTCGGCAGAGGCTTCACCGGCAAGGCCAGCCAGTAGTGCCGAGCCATGCGCGGCAGAGGCCTTCCCGATAAAGCCAGCCAGTAGTGCCGAGCCATGCTCGGCAGAGGCTTCACCGGCAAGGCCCCTGCCGAGCAT
>NZ_JBRREA010000034.1:0-43724 GCF_056759975.1 Stenotrophomonas sp. STEN031 | reverse complement strand
CCCCTCCCCCCAGCACCCCGCCGGCCCCGCCCCCCCCGCCCCGCGGCTGCGCGCGGCCCCCCCCCGCCCCCCCCGCCCCCCCCCCCCCCACTACAGGAAAAAAACAGGCGCCCTTGGGCGCCTGTTTTGCCTTCAAACCAAGGGCAGAAACACTCAGCCCTTGATCACGCCGAGCTCCAGGCCAATCCGGGTGAAGGCATCGATCGCGCGGTCCAGATGGGCGCGGCTGTGTGCAGCGCTGATCTGGGTGCGGATACGGGCCTGGCCCTTGGGCACTACCGGGAAGAAGAAGCCAATGGCGTAGATACCTTCTTCCAGCAGGCGCTGGGCGAACTTCTGTGCCAGCGGCGCGTCGTACAGCATCACCGGGCTGATCGGGTGCACGCCCGGCTTCACGTCGAAGCCGGCAGCGGTCATCTTCTCGCGGAAGTAGGCGGTGTTCTCGCGCAGCGTGGTACGCAGGTCATCGGCGGCAGCCAGCATCTCGAACGCCTTGATGCCGGCAGCCACCACATGCGGCGGCAGCGAGTTGGAGAACAGGTAGGGGCGCGAGCGCTGACGCAGCAGTTCCACCACCTCGGCGCTGGCGCAGGTGAAGCCGCCCAGTGCGCCGCCCATGGCCTTGCCGAGGGTGCCGGTGATGATGTCGATCTTGTCCAGTACGCCCTTCACTTCGGCCGAGCCGCGGCCGGTCGCGCCAAGGAAGCCGGTGGCGTGGCATTCGTCGATGTGCACCAGCGCGTTGTACTTCTTCGCCAACGCGGTGATTTCATCGAGCGGGGCGATGAAACCATCCATCGAGAACACGCCGTCGGTGGTGATCAGCTTGGTCTTGCAGCCAGCCGCATCGGCGGCCTGCAGCTGGGCTTCCAGGTCGGTCATGTCGCAGTTGGCGTAGCGGAAGCGCTTGGCCTTGCACAGGCGCACGCCATCGATGATGGAGGCGTGGTTCAGCGCGTCGGAGATGATCGCGTCGTTCTCGCCCAGCAGCGGCTCGAACAGGCCGCCATTGGCGTCGAAGCAGGCGGCGTAGAGGATGGTGTCGTCCTTGCCGAAGAAGTCGGCAATCTGCTTCTCCAGCTGCTTGTGCAGGTCCTGGGTGCCGCAGATGAAGCGCACCGAGGCCATGCCGAAACCATGCGTGTCCAGCGCGTCCTTGGCGGCCTGGATCAGCTCCGGGTGGTCGGCCAGGCCCAGGTAGTTGTTGGCACAGAAATTCAGCACCGTGCGGCCGTCGTCCAGGGTGATCTCGGCCGACTGCGGGCTGGTGATGATGCGTTCGGACTTGAACAGCCCCTGCGCGCGGATGGCGTCCAGTTCCTCGGCGTAGTGCCGGGTCAGCGGGGAGATGTTCGCGGTGTCGGTCATGGCAGGGTCTTGCGGTCAAGTGGAACGCCAATTTTAGCCTTCCTTGTGTCCCGGCGCTGGCGTCATGCGCAAAGGCTATAAGCGCGGCGGCCTAAGTCATTTCTCGGTAGTGGGTGTGCACCCGCAGCATCGTCTGCACACCCACCCACCAGGAGACGCCGATGACCGCCATACGCCCCCCATTCACCCTGCCAACCAGGAAGCTGTTGTCCCTCAGCCTGGCCCTGGCGGCGTGTGGGGCGGGGTCATCGGCGCAGGCGCAGCAACTGACCGTGGAGCAGTTGCAGGAGCGCCTGCAACGACTGGAGCGTTTGGCCGGTGTCAGTGATGGCGCGACCGAAGGCGTAGGCCTGGCTGATCTGGACCAGCGTCTGCGCATCCTCGAACGCCGCCTGGAGCTGGCGGAAGAAGAACGCGTTGCCGCCGCCAAGAGCGCGCCGAAGATCGCCATCGACCAGAAGGGCGCCTCGTTCAAATCCGGCGACGGCAACTACGAGTTGAAACTACGCGGCCTGCTGCAGGGCGATGCCCGCGTGTTCCTGGGCAGTGATGCCAACCAGAACGACACCTTCCTGCTGCGCACCGCACGGCCCACCCTGGAAGGTTCGCTGGGCAAGCTGGTGGCGTACCGCTTTACCCCGGAGTTCGCCGGTGACAGCGCCAGCATCGTCGACGCCTATGCCGATCTGCGTTTCGATCCTGCGTACACGGTACGCGTTGGCAAGTTCACCTCGCCAGTCGGTCTGGAACGGCTGCAGTCATCCTCGGCACTGGTCGATGTGGAGCGCGCGCTGGCCAGCGAACTGGCGCCGAACCGCGACCTCGGTGTACAGCTGCAGGGCGAACTGGCCAAGGGCAAATTCAGCTATGCGCTGGGCGTGTTCAACGGCACCGTCGATGGCCGCGATGCGGTCACCAGCAATCCGGATGACGACTTCGAATATGCGGGACGCGTGTTCTTCGAGCCGCTCAAGGGCAGCGACAGCGCTTGGGCGGGCCTGGGCTTCGGCCTGGGTGCAAGCAGCGGTGAAAAGCATGGCAGCGGCAACAACTATCTGCCGCGCTATCGCACGCCAGGACAGGCCACGTTCTTTGCTTACCGCAGTGCGGTGGTTGCCGATGGCGAGCACCGCCGTTGGTCGCCGCAGGGCTGGTTCTACCGCAATGGACTGGGCCTGCAGGCCGAGTACATCGCCTCGGAACAGGAGGTGGCGCGCAATGGCATCCGCAAGCGGCTGGACAACCGAGCCTGGCAGGCCACCGCCAGCTATGTGCTGACCGGTGAGGATGCCAGCTATCGCGGCGTCACGCCTTCGCGCCCGTTTGGCAACAACGGTGGCCATGGCGCGGTGGAGCTGACTGCACGCTACGGCGAACTGCAGATCGATGATGCGGCGTTCCCGTTCTATGCCGACCCAACGGTGTCGGCCTCGCAGGTCCGCTCGTGGACGGTGGGCGCCAACTGGTACCTGACCGCCAACCTCAAGCTGGCGACCAATTACCTGCACAGCAGTTTTGACGCGGCTTCCGCTGGCGCGAAGTTGCCTGATGAAAAAGCTGTTTTCTCGCGCCTGCAAGTTTCCTTCTGACGGAGAGCCCTGATGAAACATTCCTATCTTTCACGCCTTGCTACCGCAGCACTGGCGTTCGCCCTGACCTTGAGTGCAGGCGCCGCGTTTGCGCGCGACGTGCAGCTGCTCAATGTTTCCTATGACCCCACCCGCGAGCTGTACCGCGATTTCAACGCCGCCTTCGCCAAGCACTGGAAGGAAACCAAGGGCGACAACGTCAGCATCGAGACGTCGCACGGCGGCTCCGGCAAGCAGGCGCGCACGGTGATCGATGGCATTGAAGCCGACGTGGTCACGCTGGCGCTGGCTTACGACGTGGACGCCATCGCCGACAAGGCCAAACTGCTTCCCGCCAACTGGGAAAGCCGCCTGCCGGACAACAGCGCGCCGTATACCTCGACGATCGTGTTCCTCGTGCGCAAGGGCAACCCCAAGGGCATCCGCGATTGGCCGGACCTGCTGCGCAGCGGTGTATCGGTGGTGACGCCGAACCCGAAGACCTCCGGCGGCGCGCGTTGGAATTACCTGGCGGCGTGGGCCTATGGCGACCACATCTTCAAGGGTGATCGCGAGAAGGTGTTGAACTACATGCGCGCGCTGTTCCGCAATGTACCGGTGCTCGATACCGGTGCACGCGGCGCGACGACTACCTTCGTCCAGCGCGGCATCGGCGATGTCCTGCTGGCCTGGGAGAACGAAGCCTTCCTTGCCCAAGAAGAACTGGGCCCGGACAAGTTCGAGATCGTGGTGCCCAAGCTGTCGATCCTGGCGGAACCGTCGGTGGCGTTGCTGGATCGCAATGTCGACCGCCACGGCACCCGCGAGGTCGCCCAGGCCTATCTGCAGTACCTGTACTCGCCCGAGGGCCAGCGCATCGCCGCGCGTCATTACTACCGTCCGCGCTCACCGCAATACGCCGCGCCGGCCGATGTGGCGCGCTTCCCACAGGTGCAGCTGGTCACCATCCGCAGTGCCTTCGGCTCGTGGGGCAGGGCGCAGGCTGAGCACTTCACCGATGGCGGTGTCTTCGATCAGATCCAGGCGAGCAAGTAGACCGTGTCAGCAACAGTGCAAACACTGCAGCCGCGTGTGCGAAGCCAACGCCGGGTACTCCCCGGCTTTGGTCTTGGTATGGGCATCACCTTGTTCTGGCTGGGATTGATCGTATTGATCCCATTGCTGGGCGTGTTCCTGAAAGCCGCGGGGCTGGGCCTGGGAGGGATCTGGCAGATATGGACCGAACCGCGTGTGCTGGCCGCGTTGCGGCTGAGCTTTGGCACCGCGTTCGCGGCTGCGGCGTTCAATACGCTGATGGGTACCCTGGTCGCATGGGTATTCGTTCGCTACAGCTTCCCCGGGCGGCGCCTGTTCGATGCAATGATCGATCTGCCGTTTGCCTTGCCCACGGCCGTGGCCGGTATCGCCTTGACCGCGCTGTATGGCGGCCAGGGTTGGATAGGGCAATGGCTGGAGCCGCTGGGCATCAAGGTGGCTTACACGCCGCTCGGCATCGTGGTGGCCCTGGTGTTTGTTGGCCTGCCCTTCGTGGTGCGCATCGTGCAGCCGGTATTGGCTGAAGCCGAGCGCGAGTTCGAGGAGGCCTCGGCCACGCTCGGGGCCACACGCTTGCAGACCATCGTGCGAGTGGTGTTGCCAAGCCTGTGGCCGGCGATGCTGACCGGCTTTGCATTGGCTTTCGCGCGTGGCGTGGGTGAGTACGGCTCGGTGATCTTCATCGCCGGCAACATGCCCAACGTCACCGAGATCGCGCCGCTGCTGATCACCATCCGTCTTGAAGAGTTCGACTACGCAGGTGCCACCGCCATCGCCGGGGCGATGCTGTTGCTGTCGTTCGTGTTGCTGTTGCTGGTAAATACCTTGCAGGCCCGGCTGCAGCGCAGGGGGATGCGATGAACGAATGGGTGTCGGACTTGCCGGTGGCAATCGCGCGTGATGAGCGGGTGGCCAAGCCGCAGCAGGTGACCAGCGAGCCGCGCTGGGTGCAGGTGCTGCTGATCCTGGGCGCACTGGGTTTTTTGCTGTCCTTCCTGCTGCTGCCGCTGGTGCTGGTATTCGTCGAGGCGCTGCGTGGCGGTGTGCTGGCGTTCTGCAACGCGATCAGTGATCCGGATGCACTTTCCGCGATACGCCTGACCTTGTTGGTGACAGCAATAGTCGTGCCGTTGAACCTGATTTTCGGTGTGGCGGCGGCATGGGTGGTGAGCAAGCACAGCTTTCCGGGCAAACGTTGGCTGGTGACCTTGATCGACCTGCCGTTCTCGGTATCGCCGGTGGTGGCGGGTCTGGTCTTCATCCTGCTGTTCGGTCGCGATGGTTGGTTCTGGCCGTTGATCGAGGACGGGCTGCGCCTGCACCTGCCGGTGCTGGGCGAAACCCTGCTGCAGCTGCCACGCATCGTGTTCGCGATCCCAGGCATCGTGCTGGCCACGGTGTTCGTCACCTTTCCCTTCATCGCCCGCGAACTGATGCCCTTGATGGAGCAGCAGGGCAGTGATGAAGAACTGGCAGCGCTGACGCTGGGCGCCAATGCCTGGCAGATGTTCTGGAAGGTGACCTTGCCGAATATCCGTTGGGGCCTGTTGTACGGCGTGCTGTTGTGCAGCGCGCGGGCGATGGGTGAGTTCGGCGCGGTGTCGGTGGTGTCCGGGCATATCCGTGGGCGCACCAATACGCTGCCGTTGCACGTGGAGATTCTCTACAACGAATACGCCTACAGCGCTGCGTTTGCCTGCGCATCACTGCTGGCTGCCACCGCCTTGTTGACGCTGGTGGTGAAATCTTTCCTGGAATGGCGCCATGGTCAGTCGCTGGCCGCCGCACACCGTCATTGAGGTCGCAATGAACATCCGCATACACAACCTGGGCAAGCAGTACGGCACGTTCCCCGCGCTCGACGGGGTGAGCCTGGATATCCGCAGTGGCGAGTTGCTGGCCTTGCTGGGGCCCTCCGGCTCGGGCAAGACCACGTTGCTGCGTGCACTTGCCGGGCTGGAACATCCCGAGCGTGGTGAGATCCTGTTCGATGGCGAAGACGCAACCGGCTTGAGCGTGCAGGCGCGCCGCGCCGGTTTCGTGTTCCAGCATTACGCCTTGTTCAAGCACCTGGACGTGCGCCGCAATATCGCCTTCGGGCTGGAGGTACGCCGCGGCGCCGAACGTTGGCCGAAGGCGCGCATCGACGCCAAGGTCGATGAGCTGCTGGCGCTGGTACAACTCGACGGGCTGGGCGGGCGCTACCCGGCGCAGCTGTCCGGTGGACAACGGCAGCGCGTGGCGCTGGCCCGCGCGCTGGCGATCGAACCGCGCGTGCTGCTGCTGGATGAACCCTTCGGCGCGCTGGATGCCCAGGTACGCCGTGACCTGCGGCGCTGGCTGCGCGAACTGCATGACCGCACCGGGCTGACCACGGTGTTCGTCACCCACGATCAGGAAGAGGCGCTGGAGCTGGCCGACCGTGTTGCCATTCTCAATCGCGGCCGCATCGAGCAGGTGGGCACGCCGGGCGAGGTGTACGACCAACCGGCGTCCCCGTTCGTGTATGGGTTTGTCGGCGAGGCCAACCGGTTACCGGCGCGCGCGCAGGGGCAGACCCTGGAAGTGGCCGGAGCACAGTGGCCGCGCACGCTGCCGGTGCCGGAAGGCGAGGCACTGGAGGTATTCGTACGCCCGGAGGATCTGCTGGTCGCGGCCGATGGCCACTGGCAGGCGACGGTGGGGCTGGTGCAGCGCAGTGGCCCGCGCCAGCGCCTGCGCGCACGCCTGGATGGCATAGCAACCGAGCTGGAGGTGGAATTGCCGCCAGGGGCACCGGCTTATGCGACGGGACAGTCAATCCGACTCGCCCCCCGTCGCTATGGAATCTTTCCACTGGCAGGCGGCTGAATAGGGGAGGGGCGGGGAGCGGGGTGAAATAGATGTTGCATCGCAATATACTTGCGGTTAAATATTTGTGAATCGGGCTCTGTCTGATCCCGATACCCCCACTTCCTGGAGAGATCTGCATGATGCACAACAAGCGTCTTGTCGCCGTGGCCTGCGCCGCCCTGTTGTCCGTTCCGTTTGCCGTCAGTGCCCAGGAGAGTGAGGAATCCACCTCTCCGTTCAGCGCCAGCTTCGGCGTGACCACCGACTACGTGTTCCGTGGCGTGTCGCAGACCGATAACGGCCCGGCGTTCCAGGCCGGCGCCAACTACACCGCGCCGTTTGGTCTGTACGTGGGCGTGTGGGGCTCGAATGTCGATTTCGGCGATGGCGGCCCGAACTTCGAAGTCGATTACAACATCGGTTGGAGCAAGGACCTGAGCGACAGCTGGAACCTGGACCTGGGTGTGAACCGTTACACCTATGAAGGCGCCTCCAGCGGTTACGGCGACATCGACTACAACGAGTACCTGGCCAAGGTGACCTGGAGTGGCCCGGTGACCGTCAGCGGCCTGCTCGGCTACGCCAACGACTACAGCAACACCGGTGCCAAGCAGACCTACAGCGCGCTGGAGGCCAGCTACGACATCGGTGACAGCGGCTTCTCGATCGGCGCTTCGGCCGGTTACACCACGATCAAGGAAAAGGCCAACGAGTGGCCGCGTCGTGCCGATTACTACGATGGCTCGATCTCGGTGTCCAAGGCCTTCGGCCCGGCGACCGCCACCCTGGGCTACTACGACACCTTCGGTTCGGATGCCTCGCTGCTGCGCCGCGAATCGGACACCTACAAGCCGGGCGTCGTGTTCACCGTGTCGGTGGACGTGCCCTGATCCGAGTGTGACGAGTACAGAAAAAGGCGCCGAAAGGCGCCTTTTTCCGTAGTGCCGACCCATGGTCGGCAGCAGGGCATTACCGGTGACGCCAATGCCGACCATGGGTCGGCACTACCGATTCCGCCTGAGCTCAATTCCAGCTCAGCACGACCTTGCCGGCCTTGCCCTGTTCCATCAGGTCGAAACCTTCCTGGAAACGCTCCACCGGCAGCTGGTGGGTCATCACCTTGCCCAGCGGGAAACCGCTCAGCACCAACTGGGTCATCTTGTACCAGGTCTCGTACATCTTGCGGCCATAGATGCCCTGCACGGTCAGGCCCTTGAAGATGATCTTGTCCCAGTCGCAACCCGCGCCCTTGGGCATGATGCCGAGCATGGCGATCTTGCCGCCGTGGTACATGCAATCGAGCATGTCGTTGAAGGCGCGCGGGTTGCCACTCATTTCCAGGCCCACGTCGAAGCCTTCCATGTGCAGCTCGGCCATCACGTCCTTCAGCGACTGGTTGGCGACGTTGACCACGCGGGTGGCACCCATGTCGGCGGCCAGCTTCAGGCGGAAATCGTTGACGTCGGTGACCACCACGTTGCGGGCACCGATGTGCTTGCAGATGCCGGCGGCGATGATGCCGATCGGGCCGGCGCCGGTGATCAGCACGTCCTCGCCGATCACGTCGAACTCCAGCGCGCAATGCGCGGCGTTGCCGTAGGGGTCGAAGAACGCAGCCAGTTCGGACGGGATCTGGTCCGGGATCGGCCACAGGTTGGTGGCCGGCATCACCATGTATTCGGCGAAGGCACCGTTGACGTTGACGCCGATACCGACGGTATTCGGGCACAGGTGCTGGCGGCCGCCACGGCAGTTGCGGCAGTGGCCGCAGACGATGTGGCCTTCGGCCGAGACGCGCTGGCCGATTTCATAGCCGGTCACGCCCGGGCCGATCTCGGCGATGCGGCCGACGAACTCGTGGCCGATGGTCAGGCCCGGCTTGATGGTGCGCTGGCTCCACTCGTCCCACAGGTAGATATGCAGGTCGGTGCCGCAGATGGCGGTTTTTTCGAGCTTGATCAGCACCTGGTTCGGACCGGGCGTCGGCACCGGCACCTCTTCCATCCAGATGCCCTTGGTCGCTTCGCGCTTCACCAGCGCCTTCATCGTCTGTGCCATTGCAGGGGACCGCAGTGTGTGGAAAGAGGGCGATTATAAGCTTTCAGCCGTAACCGCCCTGTACTGACCGATGGCAGGGGAGGATGACAGTTGCAACGGCTACAATCGGCGCTTCCAAACTTTCGGAATAGCGTAATGCGCGTGAATTTTCTTGCGTTTTCCATCCTTGCTGGCCTGGGCCTGGCGCAGACCGCGCACGCCGCTGAAGGCATGTGGGTGCCGCAGCAGCTGCCGGAAATCGCCGGTCCGCTGAAGCAGGCAGGGTTGAAGCTGGATCCGCAGCAGTTGGCCAACCTCACCGGCGACCCGATGGGCGCGGTGGTTGCGCTGGGCGGCTGCACCGCCAGCTTCGTTTCGCCGCAGGGCCTGGTGGTGACCAACCACCATTGCGCCTACGGCTCGATCCAGCTGAACTCCACCGCCGAGAAGAACCTGATCAAGGACGGCTTCAACGCGCCGACCCTGAAAGACGAACTGAGCGCCGGCCCGAATGCCCGCATCTACGTGCTGGACGACATCACCGATGTCACCGCACAGGCCAAGGCGGCCATCGCTGGCGCCGGCAACGACCCGCTCAAGCGCACCCAGGCGCTGGAAGCCTTCGAGAAGCAGGCCATCGCCGCCTGTGAAACCGACGACGCCTACAGCTGCACCCTGTACAGCTTCTCCGGCGGCAACACCTACCGCCTGTTCAAGAACATGGAAATCAAGGACGTGCGCCTGGCCTATGCGCCCCCGGGCAGCGTCGGCAAGTTCGGCGGTGACGTCGACAACTGGATGTGGCCGCGCCACACCGGCGATTTCTCGTTCTACCGCGCCTATGTCGGCAAGGACGGCAAGCCGGCCGCTTTCGCCGCCGACAACGTGCCGTACCAGCCCAAGCATTGGCTGAAGCTGGCCAACCAGCCGCTGGGCGAGGGTGATTTCGTGATGGTCGCCGGCTACCCGGGCCGCACCGATCGCTATGCGCTGGTCAGCGAGTTCGAGAACACCGCTACCTGGACCTACCCGTCGATCGCCAAGGCCTACAAGGACCAGATCGCGATGGTCGAAGCGGCCAGCAAGGACAACCCGGACATCGCGGTCAAGTACGCCGCCAACATGGCCAGCTGGAACAACACCAGCAAGAACTACGACGGCCAGCTGGACGGCTTCAAGCGCAACAACGTGCTCGGCCAGAAGCAGGCTGCGGAAACCGCGGTGCTGGAATGGCTGCGTGGCCAGGGCGCTGCCGGCAAGCCGGCGCTGGATGCCTTCGCACAGCTGCAGACCCTGGGCCAGCAGTCGCGCATGAACCAGGCGCGTGACCTGAACCTGGCCATGCTCAACCGCACCGGCACCCTCGGCACTGCCGTGCGCCTGTACCGCCTGGCCATTGAAAAGGCCAAGCCGGACGCGCAGCGCGAAGAGGGTTACCAGGAACGCGATCTGCCGGCCATCGAAGGCGGCCTGAAGCAGATGGACCGCCGTTACGTGCCGGCCATGGATCGCCAGTTCCAGCAGTACTGGCTGCAGCAGTACGTGCAACTGCCGGCCGGCCAGCACCTGTCGGCGTTCGACAAGTGGATCGGTGGCGTTGATGCCAAGGCGGTCGAAGCCACCGTTGCACGTCTGGACGGCTCCAAGCTGGGCAGCCTGGACGAGCGCCTGAAGTGGTTTGGCGCTGACAAGGCCGCGTTTGAAGCCAGCAACGACCCGGCCATCCAGTACGCGGTGGCAGTGATGCCGGCACTGCTGGAGCTGGAGCACCAGCGCAAGCTGCGCATGGGCGAGGAACTGGTGGCACGTCCGCTGTTCCTGCAGGCCATTGCTGACTACAAGAAGACCAAGGGTGAGTTCGTCTACCCGGACGCCAACCTGTCGCTGCGCATCACCTTCGGCAACGTGAAGGGTTACACCGGCCTGGACGGCAAGGTGCAGCCGGCCTTCACCGATCTGGAAGGCATCGTCGCCAAGGAAACCGGCAAGGACCCGTTCGACTCGCCGCAGGCGCTGATCGATGCGGTCAAGGCCAAGCGTTACGGCGGCTTCGAGGACAAGCGTATCGGCAGCGTGCCGGTGAACTTCCTCTCCGACCTGGACATCACCGGCGGCAACTCCGGCTCGCCGGTGCTGGACGCGCACGGCCGCCTGGTGGGCCTGGCGTTTGACGGCATCTGGGAATCGGTCGCCAGCAACTGGGTGTTCGACCCGGTGATGACCCGTATGATCTCGGTCGACGAGCGTTACATGCGCTGGATCATGCAGGAAGTGGCACCGGCGCCGCAGCTGCTGAAGGAAATGGACGCCGCCTCGAAGTAAGTTCGGGTTGCGTGGTTCAAGTACAAGCCCGGACGGGAAACCGTCCGGGCTTTTGTTTGTGCGCAGCACACAGCGTTGTAGGAGCGGCGTAAGCCGCGAAGTCGATAGCATCGAAACTAGCGGAATGCGCGCAATCTGACGGATCAGGTGCTTCGCGGCTTACGCCGCTCCTACATTTGGCGGTACCGGTAACGCCTCTGCCGAGCATGGCTCGGCACTACGCTCTTGCCCCCTCCCTTTCGCGCAGCGAAGGGGAGGGCCGGGGAGGGGGGGAGCTTTTGGCTGGTTGATGGGGTCGAGGCCTGGCGACTGTAGTGCCGAGCCATGCTCGGCAAGGGCTCTACCGGCAAAGCTCCTGCCGAGCATGGCTCGGCACTACGGGTTTGGTATTGCCGGTGAAGCCTCTGCCGAGCATGGCTCGGCACTACCCATCAGCGATACGGCCCCGGCCCGCGCCACAGCAGCTCACCGTAGCGATAGACGTACATCACGATGACGAACTCGCGCGCATCGCCAATGTCCTGCAACTCCGGTGAACCGGCCTGCAGCATGCGGCACTGGCTGGAGCCACGGCGCAACGCCACCTCGGCCGGGCAGACCATCAGATAAGTGGTGCCGGGCAGCGGGATCGACAGTTCCTTCTTGCCATTGACCTCTTTGGCACCAGCCATCCAGGTGCGCAGCTTCTCCTCGCTGAGCAGGTCATAGATGATCTGGTAGCCGCCCACTTCCATGGCCGGCTCGCCGGCGCTGCGGTCGATGCGCCGGCCGCTGTCATTGCCCTGGCCGGCGGAGCGACCGTGGTCGTCCGGCGCGGTGGTCCTGTCCAGCGAACCGGGTGGGCGTCCGGTCCAGGTCTGAGGACGACGTGGAACGGTTTCCGACGGACTGACCGCTGCTGCTGGCGCGGCCGGAGTCTGTGCCAGTTCCTGGGTCTTGGTTTCTTCCTGCTCCGGCTCGCTCGGTGGCTCGATGTAACGGGCTTCCGGTACTGGCTTGCGCTCCTCGCTACGCCGCTGCGTGGTCGGCTTTGGTTGCGAGCGGGTGGTCTTGTTGGGTTTGTCCTTGGGCGGCACCTTGCTCTGCTCCGTGGACGGCGGTGATTCGCCGACGAAATCGACCTTGGTCCGGCCGCCGCCGGAGGAGCCTTGCGGTGAGGAAACCACGGGTGGATTGGAGTACAGCAGGAGCAGCAACATCAGCACATGCAGCACGGCCGTGATCAGCACCGCAATCCAGCGGTCGCGGCGTTCATGCCAGAGCTTGAATTTGAACTGCTTGGGAGAACTGGGGGTGCTGGTCATGCCGCGTTCTGGGGCCTTGAAGTTGCTGCCCTCGTGCGGAAGTCACGCCGTGCCACCGATAGGGAACCGGCATGGTAACGCCTGCGCCCGGCGCGCAACCGTGCCGTCGGTGATGTTGCCGGGTATCGGGGCAGTCTTATCGGACTGCGGCGGCAAACCGTGGATACAGTCGGGTCAGTTGCGGGTGCCGGATCCGTATCGAAGGTAACCGTGGGCGGTATCAGTGCACGGTCGGGCTATGATGCCCCTCCCGCCGCGGACAGCTGGCGGGTACCCCCACCTCAATGGAAACAGCTGCATGCGCATCCTGCTTGCCCGTCACGGCGAAACGCCGTGGAACGCCGAAGGCCGCTACCAGGGCCAGATCGACATTCCCCTCTCACCGGTGGGTGAGGCCCAGGCCAAGGCCTTGGGCGAGCGGCTGGCCGACGTGCAGATCACCCGCGCCGTGGCCTCGCCACTGAGCCGTGCGCAGGCCACCGCCAAGGCCGCATTGGGCAGCGCACGCGAATCCATGTTGCTGACCGAGCCGGACCTGCAGGAAATCGCCCACGGCGAGTGGGAAGGCTTGCTCGCCAGCGAGATCGACGAGAAGGACCCCGCACGCCTGCGTGCCTGGCGCGAGGAACCCGATACCGTGCTGATGCCTGGTGGCGAATCGCTGCGTCAGGTGCTGGACCGCAGCTGGCGTGGCCTGACCGCTGCTGCCGAAGGCCTGGGCGAAGATGACACCTTGCTGGTGGTCGCGCATGACGCGGTCAACCGCGTCATTCTGTGCAAGGTCCTCGGCCTGCCGATTTCCAAGCTGTGGAGCTTCCGTCAGGCGCCGACCACGCTGAACCTGCTGGAAGGCCCGGATGTCGAGCATCTGGAAGTGGTTCGCCTGAACGACTGTGCCCACCACACGCCGTTCTTTGGTGAAGCCAAGCACCGCGCGCTGTAATCGGGGCCCTGTAGTCCGCTTTGGTAGTGCCGCGCCAATGGCGGCGGGGGCTCTACCGGTGCACCCCCAGCCCCGCAAGGGGCGGGACTACACCCCCCCCCAATAGCGGAGCGCAGGGGGGGGGGGGGGTGGGGTTGGCTTTACCGCTTCCAATCTTGCTGTGGCTTCGCGGCTTATGCCGCTCCCACAAATTGGCTGGGGCTGATGGCGTGCGGGTGCAGCCCCTGCCGAGCATGGCTCGGCACTACACACAGCCCGGCCTGACATGCCGACAAGCTTGGCGGCCGCGTGTAGCCGCCGCTGTATCATGGGTGCCATTCCCGCGCGCAACGCGCAGCCGGCTTCCAGCGCCGGCCCATGATCCCGAGAGTCCTTCGCATGTCTTCCGTCCGTCCCGCCACGCTTGAACAGTGGCTCGCCCATATCGAACAGCAGCACCCGCAAGCCATCGCAATGGGCTTGGAGCGCGTGCGCGAGGTTGCCCAGCGCATGCAGCTGGAGCGGCCGGCCGAGCACTGCATCGTGGTCGGCGGCACCAATGGCAAGGGCTCGACCGTGGCCTTCATCGAGTCCATCGCCCGTGCCGCGGAGTGGAAGGTAGGTGCCTACACCTCGCCACACCTGCTGCGCTACAACGAGCGCGTACGCATCGATGGCAAGGACGTGGATGACGCCAGCCTGGTGGCCGGCTTCAACGCGGTCGAAGACGCCCGTGGCGACACCGCGCTGACCTATTTCGAATACGGTACCTTGTGCGCGCTGTGGTTGTTCCAGCAGGCCGGTTTGAATCTGGCGGTGCTGGAAGTTGGTCTTGGTGGACGCCTGGACGCGGTCAACATCATCGACGCCGATGTGGCGGTGATCACCACCGTTGATATCGACCACGCCGATTGGCTGGGCGCCGACCGCGAAGCCATCGGCCAGGAGAAGGCCGGCATCATCCGCGGCTGGAAGCCGGTGATCCTCGGCGAGATCGATCCGCCCTCCAGCGTGCTGCGCCGCGCCTACGTGCTTGGTGCCAATGCGATCCGCTTCGGCAGCGACTTCTTCGCCGAGGACATTGATGGCGAACTGTGGCGCTGGCGTGATGTCGCGTTCCGCCTGGAACTGCCGCAGCCCGCCTTGTGGGCGCCGATCCAGCGCAACAACGCCGCCACCGCGGTGGCCGCGTTGCGCGCCCTGGACAAGCCGGTGCCGCGCACCGCATGGGCGCAGGGCATTGCCGAAGCACAGATCACCGGGCGCCTGCAGCGCTTCCAGCGCGGCGGTGTGGACGTATTGCTGGATGTCGGCCACAACCCGCAGGCCGCTGCTGCGCTGGCCACTGCATTGAAGGGCGAGCCGGCGCAGGGCCGCACGCTGGCGGTGTACGCCGCGCTGGCCGACAAGGACGCTGCGGGAGTGGTGGAAGCCCTGCAGCCGCAGGTCGATGGCTGGTTCCTGGCCGGGTTGGAAGGTGCGCGCGGACAGACCGCCGCGCACCTGCGCGAACGCTTGGCGCAGACCCATGCCGCCGAGGCCAATCTGTCCGCCAACGTCAGCGGGGCGCTGGACGCCGCATTGGCCCAGGCCCGGCCTGGCGACCGGGTGCTGGTATTCGGCTCCTTCCATACGGTGGCCGAGGCGCTGCCGGTACTCCGTTCAGCTGACTGAGACGCTGCCACGCGTGCCCCGCATATAATCACCGGGGCACTCCGCCGCGCCGCGCATACGCCAATTGTGGAAACTCCTCTGAAACAGCGACTGATTGGTGCCATCGTTCTGGTGGCGCTTGCCGTGATTTTCCTGCCGATGCTGGTCAAAGGGCCTGCACCGGACAGTGGCGTACAGGACGTGCCATTGAGCGCGCCTGCGGCACCGGCCGAAGGCCAGTTTGAAACCCGCGAGCTGCCGTTGGTGGCGCCTGGCGCACCGGCCGGGGGCGCCGTGGGCATGCCCGCCGCACAGCCGGAAACCGGCGTGGCCACCGCGGTCGAGCCGCCGGCCAATGGCTTGCCAGCGGCGACCGCCGCCGGCAATTACGCGGTCAATTTTGGTGCCTATGGCAGCGAGGCTGACGCCGATGCGGTGATCGCGCACCTGAAGAAGTCCAACCTGCCGGGCTTCCGCCAGGCCGACACCATCAATGGTCGCCAGGCTTGGCGTGTGCGCATCGGTCCGTATGCCGATCGTGCCCAGGCGGAGCTGGTGCGGCTGGAAGCCGGCAAGGTCCGCAACGACGTGAACGCGCAGGTGGTGGTGCTCAACGCTGCGGCCGAGAACGCCGTTCCGGCACCCGCCGCCACGCCGGCAGCCGGCAGCACCGCTACCGCTGCAGCCACCTCCGCACCGGTACGCACCGAGGCCTTGCCGCCGGAGCCTGCCAAGCCGGTGGTCGCCGCCCCCAAGCCCGAACCCAAGCCTGCGGCCAAGCCGGAAGCACCAAAGCCTGAACCGGCCCGGCCGGTTGCGGCAACGCCGGCCAAGCCGGCCGTCGCCACCCCGGCTGCGCCGGCCGCCAGCGGGGTTGGCTTTGCCGTGCAGTTGGGTGCCTTCGGCCAGGCTGCCGATGCCAATGCGCTGCGTGACCGCGCGCGTGCTGCCGGCTTCAGTGCTTTCGTTGAGCAGGTACGCACCGACAACGGCGTGCTCAACCGTGTCCGTGTCGGGCCGGTGGCAAGCCGTGACCAGGCCGAGCAGCTCAAGGCGCAGGTCGCGGCCAAGGTCGGCGTCGCCGGCATGGTCCGCCCACATCCTTGATGCGTCGCCAGACCCGGCTGGGCAAGCGCGTCCCCCTGTGCCGTACGGGCGGGGCGTGCAGTGATTGATCTGCTGCTGTTGGCGCTGATCGGCGTATCGGCGTTGTTCGGGTTGATGCGCGGGCTGTTGGCGACCGTGCTCGGCGTGCTGAACTGGCTGCTGGCCGGTGCAGCGGCGTTTTACTACGGCGAGCGCGCTGCCTTGATGCTGGCTGATCAAGCCACGCCCAGTGCTGGCGACTACGCAGGCGGCTATCTGTTGGTATTCATCGGTGTGCTGCTGGCGGCGACCCTGGTCGGGCGCCTGCTGCGCGGCGTCGTCGATGCCACCGTGCTGCTGAAATTGCCCGATCGCTTGCTGGGTTTGGCCCTGGGCATTGTGCGCGGCGTGCTGTTCGCGGTGCTGGCGGTACTGCTGCTGGGCTTCACCTCCATGCCCCAGGAACCGGGCTGGCGCCAGTCCAGCGTGGTGCCGTGGCTGCAGCCGACGGCCGACTGGCTGCGTGAAAAGCTGCCGCAGCCACCTGAATCGCCGGCAATGGCGCTGATGGACTTGGGTAAGTCGGTGCTGGCAGGCGATAATGGCGGACCGAACGAAGCAGATGCGGGCAGTGGCTTGCTACCGGCGCAGTTGGAGGGGACGCGTTTTGATCCCCGCCAGCGCAGCGGAGAGGAAGGCCGAGCTGACCCGGCGGGGGCGTTGCCCTCCAACATCGATCCGGCGCAGGTGCGCCCGGGTCAACTCAAGCCGATAAGGGTTGAGCCTCAAGGCCAGGCACGGCCACCTTCACGTTAACGGGCATCGCCCAGCGGAGATCGCGCAACATGTGTGGCATCGTCGGAATCGTCGGCAACCAGAACGTCGCCGGGCAGCTTTATGACGGCCTGACCGTCCTCCAACACCGTGGCCAGGATGCCGCCGGTATCGCCACCGCCGACGGCACCCGCCTGCGGGTGGAAAAGGCCAACGGCCTGGTCCGTGATGTTTTCGACGAGCGCCGCATGGCGCTGCTGCAGGGCCGCATCGGCATCGCCCATGTGCGTTACCCGACCGCAGGCTCGGAAGGCACCGACGAGGCGCAGCCGTTCTACGTCAACTCGCCGTACGGCATCGCGCTGGCGCACAACGGCAACCTGATCAATACCGAGGCACTGCGTCGCCAGGTGTTCGAGGCCGACCGCCGCAACATCAATACCGATTCGGACAGCGAAGTGCTGTTGAACGTGTTCGCCTACGAGCTGGACGCACAGCGCATGCTGACCCCGGAAGCGGCGATCCGCGCCGTGGCCGGCGTGCACCGTCGTTGCAAAGGTGGCTATGCGGTGGTCAGCGTGGTGCTGGGCCTGGGCCTGGTGGCCTTCCGCGACCCGCACGGCATCCGTCCGCTGGTGCTGGGCAAGCGCGAGCATGCCGAAGGCATCGAGTACGCCGTGGCCTCCGAATCGGTGGCGCTGGACGTGCTCGGCTTCGAGCGCATGCGCGATGTCGCCCCGGGCGAAGCCGTTGTCATCACCGAGCGCGGTGAGCTGTTCACCGAGATCTGCGCGACCAACACACAGCAGACGCCGTGCATCTTCGAGTACGTGTATTTCGCACGCCCCGACTCGATGATGGACAACGTGTCGGTGCACAAGGCGCGCATGCGCATGGGCCAGAAACTGGGCGAGAAGATCCTGCGCCTGCGTCCGGACCATGACATCGACACCATCATCCCGATCCCCGACACCTCGCGCGACGCCGCGCTGGAGATGTCCAACGTGCTCGGCGTGAAGTACCGAGAAGGCTTCGTCAAGAACCGCTACGTCGGCCGCACCTTCATCATGCCGGGCCAGGGTGAGCGGGTGAAGTCGGTGCGTCGCAAGCTCAACCCGATCCATCTGGAATTCCGTAACCGCGTGGTGCTGCTGGTGGATGACTCCATTGTCCGTGGCACCACCAGCCAGCAGATCGTGCAGATGGCGCGCGATGCCGGCGCCCGCAAGGTTTACCTGGCCAGTGCTGCGCCGCCGGTGCGTTACCCCAACATCTACGGCATCGACATGCCGGCGGCCGAGGAACTGGTCGCGCACAACCGCAGCGTCGAGGAAATCGAGCAGCACCTGGGCTGCGACTGGCTGGTCTACCAGGACCTGGAAGACCTGGAAGTCGCGGTGCGCGAAGGCAACCCGGAGCTGAAGGAATTCGACTCGTCCTGCTTCAACGGCGAATACGTCACCGGCATCGAGCCGGGTTACTTCGAACGCATCCAGCAGCTGCGTTCGGATGAAGCCAAGAACAAGCGCCGCGCCTGATCTGAAAGCCCCTCTCCCTGCGGGAGAGGGGTTGGGACGAGGGCAGAACGAAGCAGCAATGTGCGAGCACCTATGAACCGGCAACAAGCACAGCCTGCAGCTGCGGACACAAGCTACCTACCGCCGCCCGAAGCAGCAGACTTCTCCCTGCTCGACGCCGCCTGCATCTGCATGGCCGCCGTCGATCCGCTTGAGAAAGTCGCGCTCACCCAGCACTACGCCGCGCGCTACCGCGCTGGCACCTTGAAGCTGCCCGCAGAAGCGCCAGAACCCGAACCGATCCGCGCGCCGGGTCGCCCGCCGCAACTGGTGCTGGTGCACCCCCGCGACCTGCCGCGTCGTGGCCTTGGCTCCGTGGATGGGCGCGCCGCCTTCATCCACGCCATCGCCCATATCGAACTCAATGCCATCGACCTGGCCTGGGATGCGGTGTATCGTTTCCGCGGCCTGCCGGGCAGCTTCTATGCGGATTGGGTCAGCTGCGCCGACGACGAATCACGCCACTTCGTATTGCTGCGTGATCGGCTGCTGGCGCATGGTCATGACTACGCCGATTTCCCCGCCCATAACGGCCTGTGGGAAATGTGCGAGAAGACCGCGCACGACGGCTTGGCACGCATGGCCCTGGTGCCGCGGGTACTGGAAGCGCGCGGCCTGGATGTGACCCCGGCGATGATCAGCAAGCTGCGTTCGCTGGGCGATGCAACGACTGCCGACGTGCTGGAGGTGATCCTGCGCGAAGAGGTTGCCCATGTTGCCGCCGGCACGCGTTGGTACCACTGGTATTGCGCACGCGCCGGTGTCGAGCCACGCAAGCGTTTCAAGGAACTGCTGGGCGAGTACGCCGGCGGCTACCTGCGTGGGCCCTTCAATCTGGAGGCGCGCTTGTTGGCCGGTTTCGATGAAGACGAACTGGACTATCTGGTTGAACAAGCCGGTTGAATGCCGCGCGCGGTGACCCAGGCCGCCGCGTCATTGGCGGCGCCTGTTCCCGTCGGCATGGCTGGGCGCAACGATGAACGGTTCCCGCAACTCGGGCCGTGTCCGATTGACGGCCAACTCGGCCGCATTCCACCATCGGCGCGGCAGATGCGGCTTTCGATAGCCGTGTCTTTCACGGGCTGATGCAGGGGCATGCGCCAGCATCAGGTCGAATCGCATGTCACTGTGCTCTCGATCGGCAACGGTGCAATCAAGGAGAAAACGATGAAGCAGATTCTTACGTTGGCCGCGCTGGTAGTGGCATTGTCGGCATGCAACGGTTCCAAGCCTGCGGCCGATTCCAGTACTGCAGCGCCGGCCCCGGTTGCGCCTGTCGCAGCGCCTGAAGCTTCGGCTGCCAAGGATGATTTCCCGGTCATCGTGCAGGCCTTCGGCAACGAACCGTTCTGGAGCGTGCGCGCCGATGGCGCAAAACTCGATTACAGCACTCCGGAAACCCAGGCCAGCCCGCTGCATCTGGAAGGCAGCCGCGCGCTGCAGGATGGCTTGTTGGTGGTGCAGGGCGGGGAGGGCAAGGACGCGTTCAAGCTGACGTTGCAGCGTGCCGAGTGCTCGGACGGCATGTCCGACCTGAAACACCCGTTCACCGCCGAATTCGTGCTGGGCAAGGACACCTTCAAGGGCTGTGCACGCGACCCATCGGTACCGGTGGAAGCGCCCTGACCAACGATGGTTGTAGGAGCGGCGTAAGCCGCGAAGCCATAAATGCAAAAACCGCCAGAGAGGTCTGCAGTTGCAGTCACATCTGACGGTTTTTTCATGCCAGCTTCGCGGCTCACACCGCTCCCACAAAACATATGGCCGAGCCTTGTAGGAGCGGCGTCAGCCGCGAAGCCACAAATGCAAAAGCCGCCAAACAGGTCTTCAACTGCAGCCATATCTGGCGATTCTTTTTGTGCCAGCTTCGCGGCTTACGCCGCTCCTACAAGCAGCGTCAGCCCAATGCTTCCAGCCGGAAGCCATCCGCATCCACACGCAGCACCGAGCCCTGCTCATACCAGTCACCCAGCACGATACGGGTGAAGCTGTGCTCGCCTGCGCTCACGGTATGGATCGCCGGGCGATGGGTGTGGCCGTGGATCATCGTGTCCACGCCGTAACGCTGGAAGGTGGCAATCACCTCGGCCGGGGCCACATCGGTGACGGTCTCAAAGGTCGCCTTGTCGTCCTGCTTCATTTCCGACTGATGCGCCTGGCTGGCGGCACGGGCCTTCTGCGCGAAGGCGACGCGTGCTTCCAGCGGCTGCGACAGGAACTGGGCGATGAAGGCGGGGTTGCGGGTCTGTGCGCGGAACGCCTGGTAGGCGATGTCGTCGGTGCACAGCAGGTCGCCGTGCTGCAGCAGCACCGGCTTGCCATACAGCTGGATCACCGACGGGTCCGGCAGGATGCGCATGCCGGCGCGGGCGGCATAGTCGTTGCCGACCAGGAAGTCGCGGTTGCCGCGGATGAAGTACACCGGCACACCGGCGTCGCTGACTTCACGCAGTGCCAGCGCGACCGCATCGGCGGCGCTGGAAGGCGTGTCATCGCCGATCCATGCCTCGAACAGGTCGCCCAGGATGTACAGCGCCTCGGCCTGCCGCGCTTCGCCGCGCAGGAAGTCGAGGAACAGCTCGGTGATGGCTGGACGGCTGGGGTCCAGGTGCAGGTCGGAGATGAACAGCGTTGTCATGCCTGCATTGTAGAGCCTGATCAGCCTGCGAACAGCGCCAGCAGTTGCAGTGAGCCGGTTCCCAGCAGCACCCCGATGGCGGTGGCGGCCAGCACGTCGCTGGGGTAGTGCAGGCCCAGCACCACCCGTGACAGCGCTACGCCGAGGGTGAAGGGCAGCAGCAAGGGGGCCAACCACGGGTAGTAGGCCAGCGCCACCACGGTGAATGACACCGCATGCAGGGTGTGGCCGGACGGGAAGCTGTATTCATCCAGCGGCGCCACCCAGGCGCGGATGCGCAGGTCGGCGGCAAATGGGCGCGGGCGCCGGGTCCAGCGCTTGAGCAGCTTGTACAGGGTCAGCGCCAGCACGCCGGTGGCGGCCATGTGTGCCGACGCCTGCAGGCCGTCCAGTCCATCAGCCAGTACCAGCGCGCCCATCAGCATGTACCAGAACACGCCATCGCCAAGCCGGCTCAGCAACGAGAACAGGCGACGGATGCCGCGCCGACGGCCGTAGTGGTTTGCCCGGCGGCACCAGCGTGCTTCGCGTGCGGCGATTCCTTCAGGCGGCAGCAATGGCATGGCAGCGTCTCCGGGAGGCCAGTTCACTGAGCAGGGCTTCGAACTCGGCAACCACCTGTTCCGGGTGCAGGCGCTGCATCGCACGGCTGGCGTTGGCGCCAAGGGTGGTGCGCATTTCCTCATCGTTGGCCAGCTGCACGGCGGCGGCGATGAAGTTCTCGTCCGTGTCCACCGCCACCCCGCTATGGCCGCTGCGCAGGTGCTCGCGTGCTGCGCCGTAGTTGAAGGCGACCGTCGCCACGCCACTGGCCATGGCTTCCAGGGTGACGTTGCCGAAGGTTTCGCTGCGGCTGGCGAACAGGAACAGGTCGGCGCTGGCGAAATGCCGGGCCAAGGCTTCGCCACGTTGCACGCCGCAGAAGATGAAGTCGGGATTCTGCTCGGCCAGCTTCGCCCGCATCGGGCCATCGCCGACCCAGACAAAACGTGCCTTCGGCCGGTGTTGCTGGATGCGGCGGAATGCCTTGATTGCCAGCCCCAGGTTCTTTTCTGCGGCGATGCGGCCGACATGGATCACCGCAAAGCCTTCGCCTTCGATGCCCCAGTCGGCACGCAGCGCAGCGTCGCGTTTGTTTGGGTCGAACTGACTGCCATCCACCGCGCGCGCGAGCAACCGCGCTCGGGAGAAACCGTTGTCCAGAAGGAACTGCTGCAACTCGCGGGTGGGGACCAAGGTGGCTTCTGCCTGATTGTGAAAGCGGCGCATCCAGCGCAGTGCGGTGCCCTGCAACCAGGCAGCGCCATAGTCGGGCAGGTATTCATCAAAACGCGTGTGCAGGCCCGACGCGACCGGGATGCCCAGCCGCCGCGCGGTGCGCATCGCCGACCATCCCAACGGGCCTTCCGTGGCCACGTAAATTGCATCCGGGCGTTGTTGTTGCCACTGGCGTGCAAGCAGCAGCGGTGCCGGCAGGCCGAAGCGCAGGCCGGGATAGCGTGGCAGGCCGGCGCCGCGTACCAGGAGCTCATGGGCGGCGCCGGTGCCGTCCTGCTGCTGGCGTGGGCGCACCACATCGACGTCGTGGCCGCGGTTGCGCAGGCCGTGCTCCAGTCCCTGCACGGTCAAGGCAACGCCATTGACCTCCGGCGGATAGGTCTCGGTGACGATCGCAAAGCGCATGGCTGGCTCCCGGTTTTTGGCGAGGATGCGCGTAGCCGATGAAGCACCTGTTACTGTGATCTGACCGCTTTATGACGGCCCTGAAGAGCGAAGACCACGGCCCGCAACGGGTCGTGGTCTTGTCTGTCCAGCGTTGGCGCGGGCGCCAGCGTCAGTCGTACTTGCCGATCCCGCTCAGGCCACGAATGGCCGGAAGTTGAAGCCCAGCCCGGTCATGCCTTCGGCTTCGCCGACCAGGTCCGCGCGCAGCAGCGGGCGGGCGTCGATGTAGTCCTTGGCCAGGATCAGCGACAAGGTGTTGCCGTCCACCGACAGTTCCAGCGTTGGAATGGGATCGGGTTCGTGGGCGCGGTGCAGCAGTACCGCCAGCCGCAGCAGCGCGGCGGTGCGCTTGGCTGGCAGCAGCAGGCGGTCGGGCAGGGCGTCGAACGCGGTCTTGGAGACGCCGCGGCGGTGGGTGCGGATCAGTGCCGCCAGCATCTGCTGTTCCTGGCGCGAGAAACCGGCGATATCCGAATTCTCGATCACGTAGCTGCCGTGGGTGTGATAACCGCTGTGGGCGATCATCAGGCCCAGCTCGTGCAGGCGTGCGGCCCAGCCGAGCATGCGCGCATCGTCCACGTCCAGCTTCCAGCTGTCGGCCACCTGTTCAAACAGCCGTTGCGCGGTGGCTTCCACGCGCTGCGCCTGGGTCTCGTCGATGGCGTAACGCTGGGTCAGCGCGGCGACCGATTCATCGCGCGGATCGTTGTCGTTGGCGCGGCCCATGATGTCGTAGAGGATGCCCTCGCGCATCGCGGCCTTGCTGACCAGCAGTTTCTGCAGGCCCAGCGCCTGGAAGGCGGCTTCCAGCACCAGCACGCCACCGGCAATGATCGGGCGGCGCTCGTTGGACAGGGTGGGCAGGTTGATGTCGTTGATGTGCTTGGCGCGCAGCAGCTCCTCGCGCAGCTGCGGCAACGCCTCGGCGGTGATGGCGCCCTTGCTGAGCTTCATCGCCGCGCAGATTTCGCTGATCGCCTTGTGGGTGCCGGACGAGCCCAAGGCTTCCTGCCAGCCCAGTGCCTTGTACTTGTTGGCGAAGGGCTGGAACTCGGCGCCGATCTCGGTGAGCGCATCCTTCCAGCGCTTCTTGCTCAACTTGCCGCCCGGGAAGAAGCGGCGGGTGCTGGCGATGCAGCCGGCCTGCAGGCTTTCGCGCTCCAGCGTCTGCATGCCCTGGCCGATGATGAATTCGGTGGAGCCGCCGCCGATGTCGATCACCAGCCGGTGCTGGTCGGGCTTGGGCGGCTGCGCATGGGCGACGCCCAGGTAGATCAGGCGCGCCTCTTCACGGCCACTGACCACTTCGATGGCGTGGCCCAGCGCGGTCTCGGCCGGCATCAGGAACGACAGCGGTGAGCGCAGCTGGCGCACGGTATTGGTAGCCAGGGCGCGCACGCGGTAAGGCGGGATGTTGCGGATGCGCTGGCCAAAGCGGGCCAGGCATTCGAGCGCGCGTTGGCGCGCCTCGGACGACAGCCCGCCTTTGCCATCCAGGCCGTCGGCCATGCGCACGGTCTCGCGCAGGCGGTCCACCACCCGCAGCTGCCCAAGGAGGTAGCGCGCGATAACCATGTGGAAACTGTTGGAACCCAGGTCGATGGCGGCCAGCAGGTCGCCGTCCTGCAGGGGCGGTGGGGTCAGGGAAGACTGGGGCATGGCGGAATGGTAACGGTAGTAGTGGGTGATGAGGAGTGAGGAGTGAGAAAAAGCTGAGATCACGCTACCTGGCAGGGGGGCGGCGGCTTAGTCCGGGCGCAGGCATGAAATTGGCGGCAGCGTTCGCTGCCGTTGCTCCCTCTCGTTTCTCACTCCTCTTCACTCGCTCCTGCCTCAGAGCCCTTCCATCAATGCCTGCTGGGCCGAATGTGGCGGCTGGCCCGGCGCGGGCTCGCACTTGAGATAGCGGCCGTCTTCCTGCAGGTCCCAGGCGTTGAGGTTGTCGTCCAGGTAGTTCTGCAGCACCTCGCGGTAGATGCGCCGGGCCAGGTCGGTGTCCAGGATGGGGAAGCAGGTTTCCACGCGACGCAGCAGGTTGCGTTCCAGCCAGTCGGCGCTGGCGCAGTACAGCTCGGGGGCACCGTTGTTGCCGAACCAGTAGACGCGGCTGTGCTCGAGGAAGCGGCCGACGATCGACCGCACGCGGATATTGTCCGACACACCTTCCACGCCCGGGCGCAGGGTGCAGGCGCCGCGCACGATCAGGTCGATCTGCACGCCGGCCTGCGAGGCGGCGTACAGGGCGCGGATCACCTGCGCCTCGTTGAGCGCGTTCATCTTGGCGATGATGCGGGCCGGCTTGCCTTCCAGTGCCAGCCGGGTCTCGCGCTCGATGCGCTTGATCAGCCCGGCATGCAGGGTGAAGGGTGATTGCAGCAGGCACTTGAGCTTCATCTTCGGCGCCAGCCCGGACAACTGCTGGAACAGCAGGTGCACATCGTTGCCGATGTCCGGATCGGCGGTGATCAGGCTCAGGTCGGTATACGCGCGGGCGGTGCCGCTGTGGTAGTTGCCGGTGCCCAGGTGCACGTAGCGGCGCAGCTTGCGGCCCTCGCGGCGCACGATCAGCAGCATCTTGGCGTGGGTCTTGTAGCCGACCACGCCGTAGACCACCTGCACGCCCGCATCCTGCAGGCGGTCAGCCAGGCCGAGGTTGGCTTCTTCGTCGAAGCGCGCGCGCAGTTCGACCACGACAGTGACGTCCTTGCCATTGCGTGCGGCCAGGATCAGGGCTTCGACAATGCCCGAGTCCTTGCCGGTGCGGTACAGGGTCTGCTTGATCGCCAATACGTTGGGATCGACTGCGGCTTCGCGGATCAGCTCCAGCACGGTGCTGAAGGAATCAAACGGGTGGTGCAGCAGCACGTCGCCCTGCGCAGCGGTTTCGAAGATGCCCTCGGGCGACTTGAATACGCGTGGGGTCATCGGCGGGTATTTCAGGTCCGGCCGCTGCAGCAGGTCATACACCTGGATGACGCGGTTGAGGTTGACCGGGCCGTCGATGCGATAGGCCGCGTTCTCCGACAGGCCGAAGTTCTGCAGCAGGGTCTGCATGATCGGCTTGGGGCAGTCGTGGGCGATCTCCAGCCGCACGGCAGGGCGATAGCCACGGTCGACCAGCTCATCGCGCAGCGCCAGCGCCAGGTTCTCGACTTCCTCCTCGTCCACCACCAGTTCGGAGTTGCGGGTGACGCGGAACTGGTAGGCGCCCTGCACATCCATGCCCGGGAACAGCTCATCGACGAAGGCCGACAGTACCGCTGACAGCAGCACGAAGTTCTGCGGGCCGCCCAGCGATTCGGGCAGCTGGATGATGCGCGGCAGCGAGCGCGGCGCGCGCACCAGGGCCAGATGGCCGGCGCGACCGAAGGCGTCGGTGCCCTTGAGCACGACGACGATGTTCAGCGACTTGTTGAGGATCTTCGGGAACGGGTGCGACGGATCCAGGCCCAGCGGCGACAGCACCGGCATGATCTCGTTGCGGAAATAGGCGCGCAGCCATCGGCGCTGGCGCGTGGTCCAACTCTTGTTGGCGAGAATGCCGACGCCGGCCTCGCCAAGGGCCGGGCGCAGCACCTGGTTCCAGCAACGGTACTGCTGGTCCACCAGTTCGGCAGCGCGGTCATGGATGGCGTTGAGGATGGCCTGCGGGCTCATCCCGTCCGGTGCCGGCGGCAGGCCGAATTCCTGCGCATGGCGTACCGCTGCGGCACGGATCTCGAAGAACTCATCCAGGTTGGTGCAGGAGATGCACAGGAAGCGCAGCCGCTCCAGCAATGGCACCTGCTCATCCATCGCCTGGGCCAGCACGCGGAAGTTGAAATCCAGCTGTGACAGTTCCCGGTTGATGTACAGCGACGGATCACGCAACGGATCGGTGCCGACGGCGGGAGTGGCGGGGGGCGGGGGAGGAGGGGTCATGCCGGGAAGTCTTCCATGGACAAAGGCGAGGGGGATGCATTGCGCGGGCGTACATGCTCGGCGTCAAAGTGGCAGGCGAAGGTGCTGCCTTGGCCGACTTCGCTGCGGATCTCCAGGCGTGCCTGGTGCAGGCCAAGAATGTGTTTGACGATGGACAGGCCCAGGCCGGTGCCGCCGCTTTCGCGCGAGCGGCTGCTGGACACGCGGTAAAAGCGTTCGGTCAATCGCGGCAGATGGTTGGCCGGGATGCCGTAACCGGTATCGGTGACAGCCAATACGGCGCCATTGCCTTCGCGGCTGAAGGTCAGGCTGATGCGGCCACCGGCCGGGGTGTAACGCACGGCATTGGTCAGCAGGTTGGAGAAGGCGCTGTGCAGTTCCTTGTTGGAACCCGCCAGGTCCACGCCAGCCTGGTCTTCCACGGTGATGGTGTGACGGCCCTGGCTGTGTGCCTCGGCTTCGCGCCGCAGCGAGGCCAGCATCGAGGTCATGGCCACGGTTTCCAGCTCGGTGTGCTGCTGCGATTCCAGTCGCGACAGGGTCAGCAGATCTTCGACCAGCTGCGCCATGCGCTGCGATTGCTTGCGCATTTCCGACAGCATCGGCCCGGTGTCGGGGAAATCCTCCGGGTCCATCATGTCGAGGTAGCCATGCACCACGGTCAGTGGCGTGCGCAGCTCATGCGAAACATTGGCGACGAAGTCGCGGCGTACCTGTTCCAGGTGCAGCAGCTTGGTCACGTCACGCGCGACCAGCAGCCAATGGTGATCCGAGTAGGGGATCAGGCGCATATGCAGGCGGATGGCCGGATCGACCGGCGAGTTGGCATCCAGGATGGGTTCGGCATTGCGGCCACCGGCCAGCCAATGGGCCAGCGGCAGCGGCTGCAGGCGCGGCACCAGCGCAGCTTCCATGTCGGCCGGGTGCTGCAGGCCGAGCAGGGTGGTGGCGGCCTCGTTGAACCACTGCACGCGCTGGGTGTTGCGGTCGACCACCACCACCGCATCCGGCAGCGCGGCGGCGGCGGCGCGGTAGCTGCGCAGCATCTCGACCAGGCGGCGCTTGCGTGCACGCATTTCCTGCTGGTTGCGCGAGAGCAGGCGATCCAACTCGTTCCAGACGCCGACGCCTGCAGGGCTGTCCCAGCGTTGGCGTGCGGTCAGCCGCAGCAGCAATTGGCGCAATCGCCAGTAATGCCAGGCCAGGATCGCCAGGGCGGCGAGTGCCACCACCAGCGCGGGATGCCCCAGCAACGCGCCCAGCCCCCATGCCAGCAACAACAACGCGGCCACGGTAGCCAGCGTCTTCAACCAGGCAGATCGGAATTGGCGGGGCATTGCACTCTCGGTGGTACGGGAGGGATCCGTCGGGGGTATCCCGGGTTATAGCATCGCTTGCAGCCGCGCGGCCGCCGCCGTTCAGGTGGCGGCGGAAAAACGGTAGCCGGCACCGCGCACGGTCTGCACCATGTTCTCGGCGCCGAACGGTTCCAGCGTCTTGCGCAGGCGGCGGATATGCACATCGATGGTGCGTTCTTCCACGTACACGCTGCCGCCCCAGACATGATCCAGCAGTTGCGAACGGGTATAGACGCGTTCGGGGTGGGTCATGAAGAAGTGCAGCAGGCGGTATTCGGTGGGGCCGATCGGCACCGGAAAATCGCCGGCGAAGACGCGGTGGGCGGCGCCGTCGATGCGGATGTTGCCAACGCCGACGCTGCCGTCTTCGTCATCGTCGCGGGTGCGGCGCATCACCGCACGGATGCGGGCCAGCAGTTCGCGTGCCGAGAACGGCTTGACCACATAGTCGTCGACGCCGGCTTCCAGGCCACCGACGCGGTCATTTTCTTCGCCGCGTGCCGTGAGCATGATGATCGGCACGTCGCGGGTCAGGACTTCCTTGCGCCAGCGGCGGGCCAGTTCCAGGCCGCTGGTGCCGGGCAGCATCCAGTCCAGCAGGATCATGTCCGGTACCCGGTCGGCAATGGCGGTCTGCGCTTCGAGTGCGTCGCCGGCATGGACCGGGTCGTACTCGCCCTTGCGCAGGGCGAAGGCGACCATGTCACGGATCGCGGGTTCGTCGTCGACAATCAGGATACGTTTCTGCACGTGGCGCCTACCGGAATGCCCATCAATAAGGGATGTGCTCAGTAGACTACGGTTTGATGACGGGTTTGTGACATGGACAGGCGGCAATCCCGGCCGTTTGTCAGCCACGGGTTCAGTTGCGTGACATTTCCGGGTCGTGGACGCCGAGGCGACGCATTTCCAGCACGGTTGGCATGATCGATTCGATGCGGGCATCCACCCGGGCACGGCTGACATAGTCCAGCCCCGGCTGCTTGAGCAGGGCCTGGAACTGGATCAGCGCCTGTTCCGGGCGACCGTTCAGGTAAGCGGCCTCGGCATAGGCTTCGCTGGCGCGGGTGCTGTCGCCGGCCAGTTCGCTGGCACGGGCGAAGGTGGTCTGGAATACCGGGTCGTCGCTGGAACGGGCCAGCAGTGGCCGCAACATGGCCTGCGCGCGCTGGCCGGCAGCGACACCGCCCTGTTCATTGAGGATGCGCGCATAGGTCAAGGCCACCGGCCGGCTCTGCGGCAGGCGCTTGAGCAGGGCGTCGAAGCGCTTGTTGGCCTCTTCATGCTGTCCCCTGCGCGATTCGGCCTCGCCCAGGGCCAGGTTCACCCACAGGTTGTCCGGGTATTGCTGCAGCAGCTGCTGCAGTTCGGGCAGGGCCTGGGTAACGCCACCGGCGCCACCATCGCGCAGACGTGCGATGGCCACGCCGTAACGCTGCGGGTCGGTCAGGCCATCCTTCTGGCTGCGCTTGAGGCCTTCGTATTCGCGGACCAGTTCCGACGGAGTGGGCGCACTGAGCACGCGCAGGCGCTCGCGGGCCCAGTCGAATTGGCCGGTCGGGCCGCGTGGCAGGCTGGTGCCGGGCAGGGACAGCTGCAGGCCGGCCGGCAGCAGTGGATTGCCGCCGCTCAAGGGGCTGGCGCTGGTGTCGGGTGCGGAAGGATCCACACGCTCCTGCAGGATGCCGGTCGGCGTCTGCGTGGTCAGCAGCACCGTGTCCTTCTTCATCTGCTCGGCGCGGGCCTTGGCCTCGCTGATGCGGGTGATGTTGACCGGGTGGGTACGCAGGAAATCCGGCGTGGAATAACCGCCTTCATTGCCACGCATCGCCGCCGACATGCGCTCGAAGAAGCCGGCCATCGCATCCACGTCGTAGCCGCTGCGGGCCAGGGTACGGATGCCGAGACGGTCGGCCTCGGACTCATTGGAGCGGGTGAAATTGATCTGGCGCTGCTGCATCAGGCCCATGCCGGAGGTGATCGCGGCCATGGTGGCGTCGCCGGAGGAGTTGCCACCGGCCTGCTGCGCGGCGATCACCGCCGCCAGCATGCCGAGCAGGATCGGGATCTGGTCGCGCTGGGCGCGCTCCACTCCACGCAGCACATGTTGCTGGGTGACATGCGAGATTTCGTGCGACAGCACCGCGGCGACCTCGTCCTCGCGCTCGGCGGTCAATACCAGGCCAGCATTCATGCCGATGTAGCCGCCCAAGGTGGCAAAGGCGTTGATCTGGCGGTCCTTCATCATGAAGAACGTGTACTTCTGCTGCGGCTGGGCACTGTTGGAGCCGAGCCGTGTGCCCATGGTGCCGAGCCAGTCGTCGACCAGTGGATCGTCCAGCAGGTAGCCGTAGTTGCGCAGTTCGCGCAGCATCATCCCACCGTACTCGGCCTGCCGTGCCGGGGTCAGCAGCTCGCCGGCCGAGGAGCCGATGTCCGGCAGCTTGGTGTCATCGGCGTGCGACAGGGGCGCGGCAAGCGCCAGGGTGACGGCAGTGGCGAGCAGCAGGGTGCGCAAGCAGGAAACTCCAGAAGTGGCAGGGCGGAGGATGACCGGTAAGCACGGCGCCGGTGTGAAGCACAGGTTAACCTGCTGTGTTCCACCGCTGGCATCGATATCCGCGGCTGTCGGTACCATATATAGACAATGTTTCCAGTCAGGAGTTTCGTTGTGACAACGCAATCCACCACCGGCGCCGCGCCGGAGATCACCATCTACTCCACCGCTGTCTGCCCTTACTGTGTGGCCGCCAAGAACTTCCTGAAGAGCAAGGGCCAGTCCTGGACCGAGGTCCGCATCGACCTGGACCCGGTCGAGCGCGAGAAGATGATGGCCTTGACCAAGCGCACCAGCGTGCCGCAGATCTTCGTCGGCGACGTCCATGTGGGCGGTTACGACGACATGATGGCGCTGCATCGTGCCGGCAAGCTGGAGCCGCTGCTGGCCGGGCAGGGCGCATGAGCGGCAGCGAAAAGGACCGCCTGGCCGAGTTCACCGAGTTCCGCCAGCGCATGAACCAGCGCATCCTGGCCGAGCCCAACCAGGTGGTGCGGCGCTTCTTCGCGCTGGATACCCAGACCTACCAGGCTGGCGCGCTGGACGTGAAGACCAAGGAGCTGCTGGGCCTGGTCGCCTCGCTGGTGCTGCGCTGCGATGACTGCATCAGCTACCACGTTGCGCAATGCAAGGACGCCGGGGTCAACCGTGAAGAGTTCTTCGAGACCTTCTCGGTGGGCCTGGTGGTGGGCGGATCCATCGTCATTCCGCACCTGCGGCGGGCGGTGGACTTCCTGGACCAGTTGGAGAGCGGGGCGGCCGAGGCGCCGGCCGGTCACGACCACAGCTGAACCCCAGACCTTCGTCCAGTTGGGGCTGGCGCGGCTGATCAGGCATAATTGACAGTTGAAACCTTTTCAATCGCGCCGGTATCCGGGCAGCCGGATGGCGCATTCCCTCCTCCCTGTTCGGAATACCTAGAAATGACGCAGACAATCACCGTCATCCGCGGCGATGGCATCGGCCCGGAAATCATGGACGCCACCCTGTTCGTGCTGGACAAGCTGGGCACCGGCCTGTCCTACGAATTCGCCGACGCCGGCCTGGCCGCCCTGGAAAAGCACGGTGAGCTGATCCCGGCTTCCACCCTGGAGTCGATCACCAAGCACAAGGTCGCCCTGAAGAGCCCGCTGACCACCCCGGTCGGTGGCGGTTTCAGCTCGATCAACGTTGCCCTGCGTCGCCAGTTCGACCTGTATGCCAATGTGCGCCCGGCCATCTCGTTCCCGAACACCAAGTCGCGCTACGAGAACATCAACATGATCACGGTGCGTGAGAACACCGAAGGCGCCTATCTGGCCGAAGGCCAGGAAGTGTCGGCCGACGGCGAGACCGCGTTCTCCGGCACCCGCATCACCCGCAAGGGCTCCGAGCGCATCGTGCGTTACGCCTTCGAACTGGCCAAGAGCACCGGCCGCAAGAAGGTCACCGCCGTGCACAAGGCCAACATCATCAAGTCGACCTCGGGCCTGTTCCTGAACGTTGCCCGCGAAGTTGCCGCCGAGTACCCGGAAATCGAATTCCAGGAAATGATCGTCGACAACGCCTGCATGCAGCTGGTGATGCGTCCGGAGCAGTTCGACATCCTGGTCACCACCAACCTGTTCGGCGACATCATCTCCGACCTGTGCGCCGGTCTGGTCGGCGGCCTGGGCCTGGCCCCGGGTGCCAACATCGGCAAGGACGCTGCGATCTTTGAAGCCGTGCACGGCACCGCACCGGACATCGCCGGTCAGGGCAAGGCCAACCCGGTCGCACTGATGCTGGCGGCCGCACAGATGCTGGACCACGTCGGCCAGCCGGAAAACGCCGAGCGCCTGCGCAAGGCCATCGTTGCCACGATGGAAGCCAAGGATTCGCTGACCGGCGACCTGGGCGGCACCGGCACCACCATGGGCTTCGCCCAGGCCATCGCCAGCCGCATCTGATTGCAGCTGCGGTAGTTGGTGTTGCAGAAAACGGAGCGCGAAAGCGCTCCGTTTTCGTTGATGTAGTGCCGCGCCATGCTCGGCAGGGGCCTTCCCAAGGCCAGCTGTAGCGCCGAGCCATGCTCGGCTGTGGCATTACCGATAACGCCTCTGCCGAGCATGGCTCGGCACTACAAACAACAAAGGGCGCCCAATGGGCGCCCTTTGCATGCAACCTGCCGCAGCTGCCTCAGTTGCGCGACTGCAGCTTCGACAGCAGGCGCAGGAACTCGATGTACAGCCACACCAAGGTGACCATCAGCCCGAACGCGCCGTACCACTCCATGTACTTCGGAGCGCCGGCTTCCACGCCGCTTTCGATGAAGTCGAAATCCAGCACCAGGTTCAGCGCGGCAATCACCACCACGAACAGGCTGAAACCAATGCCGATCAGGCCCGAGCCGTGGATATAGGGGATGTTGATGTTGAACAGGCCCAGCACGATGGTGGCCAGGTACACCAGGGCGATGCCGCCGGTGGCCGCGACTACGCCGAGCTTGAAGTTCTCGGTGGCCTTGATCAGGCCGCTGCGGTAGGCGAACAGCAGCGCGAACAGCGTGCCGAAGGTCAGCAGCACGGCCTGGAACACGATGCCGTTGAAACGCACTTCATAGATCGCGGAGATCGAACCAAGGAACAGGCCCTCGGCCAGCGCATACAACGGCGCGCTGACCGGTGCCCAGGTCTTCTTGAAGATGGTCACCAGCGACAGGATGAAGCCGACGATCAGGCCGCCCCACATGTAGAACTTGGCTGCCGGCAGCAACTCGCCGCTGTCGCCGATGGTGCCGTTCCATGCGAACGCTGCGGTCAATGCGGCGAGCAGCAGCAGGAAGCCGGTCTTGTTGACGGTGCCGTTGATGGTCATCGCATCGGCGCCGCGTGACACCACGCTGCCGCTGCCAAGGTCGAGGAAGGTGGATTCGGAAAGGGCAGGGTTGCCGCTGCGCATGCAATGCTCCGTTGCTATGAAGTGGGCGGGAAACGGATGCCAGCATACCCAAATTAAACAAAATGAAATTTACCGTTGACAGACAGGCGCGTTCTTCCCACAATAGCCGACCTTTCCGGGGCATCGGAGAGATTCACCGCCGGGGTATAGCGCAGTCTGGTAGCGCGCCTGCTTTGGGAGCAGGATGTCGGGGGTTCGAATCCCTCTACCCCGACCATCCAACGCACCAAGCGCGTGTTGGAGTGCGACAATCCGGTCAGAGCGCCCGTAGCTCAACTGGATAGAGCACCGGCCTTCTAAGCCGGCGGTTACAGGTTCGATTCCTGTCGGGCGCGCCATCAGGTGCAAGCGGTAGGTGAGTAAGGTTTCAGTGGTGGCTGTAGCTCAGTTGGTTAGAGTACCGGATTGTGATTCCGGTGGTCGGGGGTTCGAATCCCCTCAGCCACCCCACTGTTTCAGGGCTTCGGAGTGAAATCCGGGCTTGCAATAAAAACCAGGTTGCGGCATTATTCGCCTCCTGATTTTCAGGGCTGTTAGCTCAGTTGGTAGAGCAGTTGACTCTTAATCAATAGGTCCAAGGTTCGAATCCTTGACAGCCCACCAAATCAAGAAAGCCGTTGGAGCAATCCAGCGGCTTTCTCTTTTTATGTAAGCCCGGTGTTTTGGGCAGGTGCGTAAGACACTCAATGTAGTGTAGAATTCACCTCGAAGTTTCAGGGCTGTTAGCTCAGTTGGTAGAGCAGTTGACTCTTAATCAATAGGTCCAAGGTTCGAATCCTTGACAGCCCACCAAATTGGAAAAGCCGCTGGAGAAATCTGGCGGCTTTTTTCTTGAAAGGGGCCGGTGCAGGTGGTCGGCGCTGGTTGCGGGCGGGGCAGCTGGGAGCGGCTTCCGCTTTGTTGGCGCTCCTGCAACAATGGCGCCCTGAGTCAGTATTGCGAAAGTGGCGGAATTGGTAGACGCCCTGGATTTAGGTTCCAGTGCCGCAAGGCGTGGGGGTTCGAGTCCCCCCTTTCGCACCAGTCAGCGGTGTTCTCTGCCCGCTGCGGGCCTTTTCAGACAACCTGTATGGGTCTGCCCGCTGGCGGCCACGGGCGATATCGGCCAAACTAAAGGGCTGCGGTGCAAACCGCGCCCTACAACCGTTTCATCCATCACATCGAACCGGGGCGGTTGCCGCCGGTGGCAGGAGTCAACATGCAAGCTTCGATCGAATCCACCGGCAATCTGGAACGCCGCCTGAGCTTCTCGCTGCCGGAAGAGCGTCTGCAGGGGCACATCAGCGGCCGTCTGGGCGAAATCGCGCGCACCGCGCGCATCAAGGGTTTCCGCCCGGGCAAGGTGCCGGCCAAGGTGATCGAGCAGCGTTTTGGCCCGCAGGTGCGCGCCGAGGCGCTGGACGGCCTGCTGCGCGAGACCTTCGATGCCGCCCTGCGCCAGCACGAGCTGCGCATTGCCGGTAACCCGCGCATCGACAAGGCCGGCGAAGGCGAGTTCGACTTCGTTGCCACCGTCGAGCTGATCCCGGACTTCGGCGACGTCGACGTCACCAAGCTGACCGTCGTGCGCCACACCGCCGAAATCAGCGATGCCGACATCGACCAGATGATCGAGAACCTGCGCGCCCAGCGCCGCAGCTGGAAGCCGGTTGCACGCGGCGCCCAGGAAGGCGATCTGGTCGGCCTGGAAACCTGGTCGCAGGCGGGTGATGAGCGTCTGCCGGCCGAGGGTGTCGAGAAGGGCACCATCATCGTCGGCCAGGGCATGATGTTCGAGCAGATCGAGAAGGGCCTGATCGGCCTGGCCAAGGGCGAGGAAAAGACCCTGGACGTCGAGTTCCCGGCGGACTGGCGCGTGCCGGCACTGGCGGGCAAGACCGTGCAGGTCACCGTCAAGGTCGTTGAAGTGTCCGAGCAGGAGATGCCGGAAGTCGACGCTGCCTTCATCAAGAGCTTCGGCGTGAAGAACGGCGACGTGGAGCAGTTCCGCGCCGACATCCGTTCCAACCTGGAGCGCGAGCTCAAGGGCGCGCTGATGAACCGCCTGCGCCGCGAAGTGGGTGAGCAGCTGATCGCCGCCTATTCCTCGGTCGAGCTGCCGCCGCGTCTGGTCGAGGGTGAAGCCCGCTCGATGCTGGCCCAGCAGATCGATGCCATCCGTCGCCAGGGCGGCAACCCGGGCGAAGTGCCGGCCGATGCCCACGAAGGCTTCAAGGACGCCGCTTCCAAGCGCGTGCTGGTCGGCCTGCTGGTCGGTGAAGTCGCCCGCAAGAACGAGCTGCGCCTGGATCCGAAGCGCCTGAACGAAACCATGCGCCTGATCGCCTCGACCTACGAAGAGCCGGAGCAGGTCATTGAGATGTACCGCAACGACCCCCAGCTTATGGCTGGCCTGCAGAACCGCGTGATGGAAGAGCAGGTGATCGACTGGATCGCCGAGCGTGCCCAGCACACCGAGCAGGCCTTGACGTTCCAGGAAGCCATCCGCCAGTAAGCTGGCGGTGTTTCATCCCCGCGCCACGGCGCGGGGAGTTCCCTCCCAAAATAGGTGCCTCACGTAATGGACAACCGAACCAAAGCTCTGAACATGGTTCCGATGGTGGTCGAACAGACCAGCCGCGGCGAGCGCGCCTACGATATCTATTCGCGCCTGCTCAAAGAGCGCCTGATTTTCCTGGTCGGTCCGATCGACGACCATATGGCGAACGTTGTGGTCGCGCAGCTGCTGTTCCTTGAGTCGGAAAACCCGGAAAAGGAAATCAGCATCTACATCAACTCGCCGGGCGGCGTGGTCACGGCCGGCATGGCGATCTACGACACCATGCAGTACATCAAGCCGGACGTGAGCACCACCTGCATCGGCCAGGCCGCCTCGATGGGCGCGCTGCTGCTGGCGGCTGGTGCGCCGGGCAAGCGCTTCGCGCTGCCGAACTCGCGCGTGATGATCCACCAGCCGCTCGGCGGCTACCAGGGCCAGGCTACGGACATCGACATCCACGCCCGTGAAATCCTGACCCTGCGTTCGCGCCTGAACGAAGTGCTGGCCAAGCACACCGGCCAGGACTTGGAGACCATCGCCCGCGATACCGAGCGTGACAACTTCAAGAGCGCGGCCGAGGCTGCGGCGTACGGCCTGGTGGACCAGGTGCTGGAGCGCCGTCCGGAAGAGAGCATCCAGGCTTCCTGATGGGTTGAACGGCCAGAAAATCGGCCTGATTTTGCAGGGTCGGAACCGGACTGGTGTCCCTCCGGCCCTGTGCTATTCTCGAATTTGAACCCCCTGTTCAGAGGGGGAAGCAACTGGGTAAGCGAAGCATGAGCGAAGACCGGCAAGGTCGTACCGGGGACAGCAGTGGCAAGATTCTGTACTGCTCGTTCTGCGGCAAGAGTCAGCACGAAGTCCGTAAGCTGATCGCAGGCCCGAGCGTGTTCATCTGTGATGAATGCGTGGAGCTGTGCAACGACATCATCCGTGAGGAACTTGAGGAAAAGGCGCAGTCGGCGCGCAGTTCGCTGCCCAAGCCGCGCGAAATCCTCGAGGTGCTCGACCAGTACGTGATTGGCCAGAACCGTGCCAAGCGCACCCTGGCGGTTGCGGTGTACAACCACTACAAGCGCATCGAGAGTCGTTCCAAGAGCGACGACGTCGAGCTGTCCAAGTCCAATATCCTGCTGGTCGGCCCGACCGGTTCGGGCAAGACGCTGCTGGCCGAAACGCTGGCGCGCCTGCTCAACGTGCCGTTCACCATGGCCGATGCGACCACCCTGACCGAAGCCGGTTACGTGGGCGAGGATGTGGAAAACATCATCCAGAAGCTGCTGCAGAAGTGCGACTACGATGTCGAGAAGGCACAGCAGGGCATCGTCTACATCGATGAAATCGACAAGATCTCGCGCAAGAGCGAGAACCCGTCGATCACCCGTGACGTGTCCGGCGAAGGCGTACAGCAGGCACTGCTGAAGCTGATCGAAGGCACGGTTGCCAGCGTTCCGCCGCAGGGCGGCCGCAAGCACCCGCAGCAGGAATTCCTGCAGGTCGACACCAAGAACATCCTGTTCATCTGCGGTGGCGCGTTCGCTGGCCTGGACAAGGTGATCCAGGCCCGTTCCACCGACACCAGCAGCATTGGTTTCGGTGCCAAGGTGAAGAGCGCCGAGCGCAAGCAGGAAGTGGGCAAGGTGCTGGCTGAAGTGGAGCCGGAAGACCTGATCAAGTTCGGCCTGATCCCGGAGTTCGTTGGCCGCCTGCCGGTGGTCGCGACCCTGGAAGAGCTGGACGAGGCGGCCCTGATCCAGATCCTGACCGAGCCCAAGAACGCCATCACCAAGCAGTTCAAGAAGCTGTTCGAGATGGAGAACGTGGAACTGGAGTTCCGTCCCGATGCGCTGTCGGCCATCGCCAAGAAGGCGCTCAAGCGCAAGACCGGCGCCCGAGGCCTGCGCACCATCGTCGAATCGGTGCTGCTGGACACCATGTACGAGCTGCCCTCGCAGGAAAACGTCAGCAAGGTGGTGGTGGACGAGTCGGTCATCGAGAACAAATCCGAGCCGTACATCGTCTACCAGACCCCGCCGGAACCGGTCAAAACCGCCTCGGGCGAGTGAACCCGGGCAAACTGAGGTGAATAGGCGGTTGCGCCGCTCACGTTCAGCTTTCCACAGCTCTTGCAACACCTCGCCGATGGCCCCATAACGGGGCCATCGGCTTTTTTATTTAGCCTCCACCGAATCTCGGAGCCCCCATGGCCCAGTCCCAACTCGAAGTCCTCGACCTGCCGGTCCTGCCGCTGCGCGACGTGGTGGTGTTCCCGCACATGGTCATCCCCCTGTTCGTGGGCCGCGACAAGTCCATGCAGGCGCTGGAGCGCGCGATGGAGGCCGACAAGCGCATCCTGCTGCTGGCGCAGAAGTCCGCCGAAACCGACGACCCGGCCGCCGCTGACCTGTACACGGTCGGCACCCTGGCGCAGGTGCTGCAACTGCTGAAGCTGCCCGACGGCACCATCAAGGTGCTGGTCGAGGGCCTGTCGCGCGTCGCCGTGGACAAGATCTACGAGCAGGACGGCTCGCTGCAGGGCCACGGCGTGGAGATCGAATCGGACGAATCGCGCGAGCCGCGCGAGATCGAGGCGATCGCCCGTTCGCTGATGTCGCTGTTCGAACAGTACGTCAAGACCAACCGCAAGCTGCCGCCGGAGTTGCTGCAGACCCTGGCCGGCATCGATGAGCCGACGCGCCTGGCCGATACCATTGCCGCGCACATCGGCGTGCGCCTGGCCGACAAGCAGAAGCTGCTGGAAACCCTGCAGGTCGGTGATCGGCTGGAAATGCTGGTGGGCCTGGTCGATGGCGAAATCGATGTGCAGCAACTGGAGAAGCGCATCCGCGGTCGCGTCAAATCGCAGATGGAAAAGAGCCAGCGCGAGTACTACCTCAACGAGCAGATGAAGGCCATCCAGAAAGAACTGGGTGACCTGGATGAAGCGCCGGGTGAGATGGAAGAACTGGCGCGCAAGATTGCCGAAGCCGGCATGCCCAAGCCGGTCGAGACCAAGGCCAAGAACGAGCTCAACAAGCTCAAGCAGATGTCGCCGATGTCGGCCGAAGCCGCAGTCGTGCGCAACTATCTGGAATGGCTGCTGGGCGTGCCGTGGAAGAAGCGCACCAAGGTCCGCAAGGATCTGAAGGTCGCCCAGGACACGCTGGATGCCGACCATTACGGCCTGGACAAGGTCAAGGATCGCATCCTTGAATACCTCGCCGTGCAGTCGCGGGTGAAGCAGATGAAGGGCCCGATCCTGTGCCTGGTCGGTCCGCCGGGCGTGGGCAAGACCTCGCTGGGTCAGTCCATCGCCAAGGCTACCAACCGCAAGTTCGTGCGCATGAGCCTGGGCGGTGTGCGTGACGAGGCCGAGATCCGTGGCCATCGCCGCACCTACGTCGGCTCGATGCCGGGTCGCATCGTGCAGAACCTCAACAAGGTCGGCAGCAAGAATCCACTGTTCGTGCTGGATGAGATCGACAAGATGTCGATGGATTTCCGCGGCGACCCGTCCTCGGCCCTGCTCGAAGTGCTGGACCCGGAACAGAACAACGCCTTCAACGATCACTACCTTGAGGTCGACCTGGACCTGAGCGAAGTGATGTTCGTGGCTACCTCCAATTCCTTGAACATTCCCGGCCCGTTGCTGGACCGCATGGAAGTGATCCGCATCCCGGGTTACACCGAGGACGAGAAGCTCAACATCGCCACCCGCTACCTGGTGCCCAAGCAGCTCAAGGCCAATGGCCTGAAGGTGGAGGAGCTGGCCATCGAGGAAGACGCCATCCGTGGCATCGTGCGCTATTACACGCGCGAGTCCGGCGTGCGTAACCTTGAGCGCGAAATCGCCAAGATCTGCCGCAAGGTAGTCAAGGAAATCGCGCTGGCAGGCCCGCAGCCGGTGAAGAAGGCGGCCAAGAAGACCGCGAAGAAGCCCAAGGCGCTGGTGGTGGTTGATGCCGGCAACCTGGACAAGTACCTGGGTGTGCAGCGCTTCGACTTCGGCCGTGCCGAGGAGGAGAACGAGATCGGCCTGGTCACCGGCCTGGCCTGGACCGAAGTCGGCGGCGACCTGCTGCAGATCGAGTCGACGCTGATCCCGGGCAAGGGCGCGGTGACGCTGACCGGCCAGCTGGGCAACGTAATGAAGGAATCGGCGACGGCGGCCTTGTCGGTGGTGCGTGCACGTGCCGAGTCGCTGGGTATCGACGTGGATTTCCTGCAGAAGCACGACGTGCACCTGCACGTGCCCGACGGTGCCACGCCGAAAGATGGCCCCAGCGCCGGCATCGCGATGGTGACCTCGCTGGTGTCCACGCTGACCAAGGTGCCGGTCAAGGCCGAAGTGGCGATGACCGGCGAGATCACCCTGCGTGGCCGCGTCACCGCCATCGGTGGCCTGAAGGAGAAGCTGCTGGCCGCGCTGCGCGGTGGCATCCGTACGGTCATCATCCCCGACGAGAACCGCAAGGACCTGGCCGACATTCCGGCCAATGTCACCCGCGACCTGACCATCGTGCCGGTGAAGTGGATCGATGAGGTGCTGGATATCGCGCTGGCAACGCCGTTGGCACCGAAGAAAGCAGGCAAAAATGCGCAGCGCGTCGCAGTTCGCGGCAAGGCGAAGGCAGCTCCCACGGCCCGCGTCAAGCACTGAAATGTGAACGTAAAACCCCTCAAAACCCGCGTCATTAAAGGCTTTTCAGCTTGCGCGGGTAGGGGGGCGCTGGTATAAAAGTGCCACTCACGCAGCAGCTGATTTCGTGCTGGCGTGTTTGCAGGTTCTTCGGCGGTCGTGGGTCTTGGGGACGCACGGCTGCCACTCAAATAATTCCGCGGATTACCGCAAAGGGAGTTTTACAGAATGAACAAGACCGAATTGATCGATGGCGTTGCCGGTGCTGCTGACCTGTCCAAGGCTGAAGCTGGCCGTGCGGTTGATGCCGTCATCGCCGAGATCACCAAGGCCCTGAAGAAGGGCGAGGCCGTGACTCTGGTGGGCTTCGGTACGTTCCAGGTCCGCGAGCGCGCTGCGCGCACCGGCCGTAACCCGAAGACCGGCGAAGAGATCAAAATCGCCGCTGCAAAAAATCCTGCCTTCAAGGCTGGTAAAGCTCTGAAAGACGCTGTAAACTAAGCGGCTCAGCTGGGGTGCTTAGCTCAGCGGTAGAGCGTCTCCCTTACACGGAGAGGGTCGGGGGTTCGAAACCCTCAGCACCCACCAAGTTAAGCATTGCAGTACAGTTTGAAAGTGTGGAGCGGTAGTTCAGTTGGTTAGAATGCTGGCCTGTCACGCCGGAGGTCGCGGGTTCGAGTCCCGTCCGCTCCGCCAGTTGTCTCAAAGCCCTCGGCGCAAGCCGGGGGCTTTTTTTTGGTCCGCTATTGGCAGCGGCTGAGTTGGGCGCGGGGCAGGAAGCGGGTTAAACTGCCCGGCTCGCCACTCAGGCCTCGATTTGCCCATGCTGCAGAAACTTCGCGACAAGACCTCAGGCTGGATCGTTACGGTGATCATGGGCCTGTTGATGATCCCGTTCCTGTTTGTGATCGACAACAGCTACCTCGGTGGCGTCGGCGCACAGAACGTTGCCAAAGTGTCGGCCCCGCCGTCGTGGTGGACCTCGGCGCCGTCGTGGTGGCCGATGTCGTTCCTGTGGAACCACCATGAAGTCAGCGTCGAAGACTTCCGTGCCCGTTTCGAACAGGCACGCACGCAGGCGCGTGAGCAGCAGGGTGACAACTTCGACCCGCGTGAGTTCGAAACCGCGGAGAACAAGCGGCTGGTGCTCGATCAACTGATCGACGAGCAGGTCGTACGCCTGGCTGCCGAAGACGCGCATATCGTCATCGGCGACAAGGCCGTGCGCGATTACATCGCGGCAATCCCGGCGTTCCAGAAGGACGGCAAGTTCGATGCCGACCAGTACCGCTTGGCGCTGGCGCAGAGCATGCCGCCGCGTACGCCGGCGATGTTCGAGCAACTGGTGCGTTCGAGCCTGCAACAGTCGATCATTCCATCGGCACTGGCGCAGTCCGGCTTCGTGACCAAGGGTGAGAGCGAGCGCCTGCTGAAGTTGCTGGGCGAAACCCGTGACGTGGAGTTCGCGCTGCTGCCAGCCGTCGCGGCAGATACCGCTGCGGTCAGCGATGCCGAGATCGACCAGTGGTACAAGGCGCATCCGAAGGATTTCCGCCAGCCGGAAAACGTGACCATCGAGTACGTCGAGCTCAATGCTGCCAGCATGCCGGCTGCAACGGCCGCCGACGAGGCCACCCTGCGCCAGCGCTATGAAGACGAAAAGATGCGTTTTGTCAGCGCCGACCAGCGCCTGGCCTCGCACATCCTGATCACAACCGGCAGCGACGAGAAGGCTGCAGAAGCCAAGGCGGCCAAGCTGGCCGCGGAAGCCAAGCAGCCGGGCGCCGACTTCGCCGCGCTGGCCAAGGCCAATTCGGAAGATCCGGGTTCCAAGGACGCCGGTGGCGACCTGGGCTGGGTCGAGAAGGGCGTGATGGACAAGTCCTTCGAGGACGCACTGTTCGCGATGAAGGCGGGTGAGGTGGTTGGCCCGGTCAAGAGCGCATTCGGTTACCACGTGCTGAAGCTGCGTGAGATCAAGGGTGGCGAAGGCCGTCCGTTCGAAGAAGTGCGTGACCAACTTGCTGCCGAGCAGCTGCAGGCCGATACCGAGAAGGCATTCAACGAGTTGAGCGGTCGCCTGGTCGATCTGGTTTACAAGAACCCGACCGAGCTGGGTGCAGCAGCCAAGGAAATCGGCGTGCCGGTGCAGACCCTGGGGCCGTTCGATCGCGCCACCGCCAGCGGCATCGCTGCCAATCCGGCGGTGTTGAAGGCCGTGTTCTCCGACGCCTTGAAGGAAGACGGCACGGTCAGCGACCCGATCGAACTGGGCCCGAACCACAGCGTGATGGTGCGCGTCACCGCGCATACCCCGGAGCAGGCGATCCCGCTGGCGCAGGCGCGTGAGCAGGTGATTGCTGCGGTGCGCGCGCACCGCACCGAAGAGGCTTCGAAGAAGGCAGCTGATGCCTTGCTGGCCAAGTTGAACGGCGGCCAGACCCTGCAAGCACTGGCTGGCAGCGAACAGCTGCAGTTGCTGCCGATGCCGGGCCTGCCGCGCACTGCGCCGATGCCGACCGTTGAAGCCAACCGCGCCGCGTTCACCGCCGCCGCCCCGGTCGGCGACAAGCCGAGCTATGGCAAGGTCGAGATGGAACCGGGCCGCTATGCGGTGTTTGCGGTCACCAAGGTGACCCCGGGCAACCCGGCCGAAGTGCCGGAAGCGCAGCAGGCCATGCTCAAGGACCAGCTGAGCCAGATCGACGGTGCCGCTGCCGCCAAGGCTTATGTCGATGGCATGCGCAAGCGCTACAAGGTGCAGGTGCAGGAATCGCAGCTCTGAGCATCTGAGTGATAAAAGCAAAAGCCCGGCGAAAGCCGGGCTTTTTTGTTGAGGTAGTGCCGCGCCAGGCAAGGCCGGCGGGGTTCCCGCCGCCCCACCGCCTCTGGGGACGCGCGCACCCCCGGACCGTTACAACACAAAAGG